>CAITDW010000259.1 GCA_903891235.1 uncultured Candidatus Saccharibacteria bacterium | reverse complement strand
TACGGCTAATCCAGAATATAAGGCAGCATCTTCATATTTTGGCCAAGATGTAAAACCTACAAAACTGCTGATCGGAAGAGTAATAGGCACGCAACAGACCGATACTTTTGCAGCGGCTTATCCTAAAATTGCTTTAGCAAATAATGACTTTTACGGCGTTGTCATAACAAGTAAAGTAGAAGCCGATCAATTAGCAATAGCCGGCTTAGTAGAAGCAGGTAATAAGATTTTTGGGGTTTCTAATGAAAATGTAATAATGCTAGATGGAGGCGATACCAATAGTCTAGCTTATAAAACAAAAAACTTAAATCTTTTGCGTACTTACGCTGTGTATAATGGATTAGCAGCGGGTACTTACCCAGAAGCCGCATGGACTGGCAAAATGTTCTCTAAAGATGCAGGATCTGCTACCTGGGCATACAAAAATTTAAGCGGAGTTGTGGCAGACAAACTAACAAGTAGCAACGTTACAGGCTTGCAAACCAATAACTGTAATTTCTATGTTTCATTTGGCGGCGTAGATTCCATGTTTGATGGTAAAACGGCAGTAGGCGAGTTTATTGATATCGTACAAGGAAGCGACTGGTTAACAGCTAATATGCAGGCTAAAATTGCCAATGCTTTTTTAAATGCCGATAAAATTCCTATGACTAATCAAGGTATCGGTATCTTAGAGAATATGGTAAGAGCGTCTTTAAACGAGGCTTCCGAGAGGAATATTATTGACAGGCAAAGTATCATTGTCACCGTACCCGATGTTTTAGCTGTTAGTCCTGCAGACAGATTAGCTAGAAAAATAAATATTAGTTTCGAGGCGCGCCTTAGCGGAGCTATACATATAATCGGCATTAAAGGAACTGTTTCAGTATAAAATAATAAATAGGTAAAAGAATATGGCTATAAAAGTATATGATCCTACTCAAGTAGGCGCGATTGTTGGAACATCGCCAATAAATGGCTTTGCAGAGGATTCTATGATTACTATTGAAATGGAAGATCCACAGTATGTTGTTGCTACTGATATAAGTGGCTCTCCGACAAGATTTAAAACAAACAAGGCTCTTGCAAAAGTAACTATAAGACTTACTCAAACATCTCCTTCAAATGATTTATTAAGCAGTTATGTTGAGCTAGATAGAGTAAGTAATGCAGGTGTTTTCCCATTAATGATAAAAGATAATAACGGTACTTCTTTGTTTACTAGTACGGCAGCTTTTGTTGAGCAAGTGCCAAGCGTTGAGTTTGCTAATGAAAACAAGAACCGTGAATGGGTAATTAAAGCAACTAATGTAGCCAAATTTATTGGAGGTCTTAAATGATGACAAAAACAGAAACCAAAGAGATTATGGGTCATAAGTATATTAGCACCTTATTCCCAGCCATGCAAGGGTATCTGCTGGCTAGAAAATTACTTGATATTTTTATCAGTAAAGAACCTATCGCCAAATTATGCGAGGTAGATAAAAACGGAGAGCTTATACTTGAACTACTTAGTAATACCGTAAGAGATGAACAGGTCATTAATGCCGGAAGTTTTAATAGTATCTATACGGGCAATTACAAGGAAATGATGGGGGCTTTGACATTTGTGTTTGAGGTGAACTTCAAAGATTTTTTAGCGGTAAGCGATACTGGCGAAGGTCTAAATCCCTTAGCGGAAATGATGGCAGCAGTATCGCTAGAGGGTTAGATCATATTTTGCGCGAAGAATTATTTTTATGGAGACCGGTACTGGATAAGGTCGTTACTTATACGGAAATTTGCTCCGTTCTATCCTTAAATGATGTTATGAAGATTAACGATCTATTAGATATGAAAAACGACCTAGAACAAGAATCTTATCAAAAGAGTAGATAAATGATAGCAAGAGAATTACTAGTAAAACTTGGCTTTGATATTGATAGTACTAAATTGGATAAATTTAATGCATCTATTGATGCTACTAAGAATAAAATGCAGGCTATCAGAAATAGCGGCATGCAAAGTATTTCTTCCGCAAGCAGTGGTAAATTACTCAAAAATTATAATGATGAATTAGCCTCGTTATCAAAAAGCGAAAGAGCTGATGTTTTAGCCTTAAACAGCCTAGAGAATCAAGCTATCAAGGAAACCACTAAAGTAGAAAAAGCTGAATTAAAAGAACGGCAAAGATTCGCTACAGAACAGTTTAAAGAAAAACAAACCTTACAAAGATCAGAAGAAAGAGGTTTTAAAACTTCTATGGTGTCTATGTCTAGGGTAGCACGGAAGTTTGCTATTTTAGGAGCTTCAATTACCGCTGGATTTGGTTTAAGTCTACGATCAACATTAAAGGATGTGACTCATTTTAAAGAAGGTAAGAGTTCAAGTAGTTTTGACAAGAGTCAGATTATAGCTGTTGATAATTTCAATAAGGCTTTAAATGCTACTCGTTCTACAGTAGCAAATTTGAGGAACAGTTTTGTAATTGATATGCTACCTGCTATCAAAGATAGCTTAGAGGTTTTTAACGCATTACTTCAAAAAAATAAAGTTCTTATACAACAAAAATTAAAAGACATAGTAGCAGGATTGGCTGGGGCTTTTAAGATATTAAGTTCAGTAATAAGGCAAGTAGCATCTATACTTGATTTTATTATTAGCAAAACGATAGGGTGGCGCAGTATTATTACTGCTGTTATTTCTTTAGGAGTAGCAGCATGGTTTATATCACTAGCTAGTTCTGTAATTGTAGCTGCTAGAGCTTTTAAGGTGTTATCTCTAGCTATCTTAAGCAATCCCCTAGTTTTGGTTATTACTGCTATTACCGCAGCATTGGTCTTATTAGTAGATGAGATATACACTACCATACAAGGCGGTGATAGTTTTATTAATGACTTCTTAAAAAGCGATGCTTGGACTTTTTGCAAGAATTCTATTGATAATGTGGTGCAATCCCTACGTAATATGTGGCAGTGGTTGTTGAAACTAAAGGAAGGTGTATTTAACTTCCCTTCTAACATTACTACCGAGATTAAGGGATTACTTGATAGCGGAGCAAGCAAGTTTAATGATGTTTTTAACAATGATCTTGGTAAGTTAGGACAAGGTAATGTAGCACATTATGCCTTACCTAAATATGAGCCAGAATTGTTAAGCAGAGTTCTTAACTCGAATGTTACTAATAATGCAGGGCCTGCCAACATAACTCAAAAAAATTCATTCAATATGAATATTGCCGTACCCACAGGAACAACGCAGGAACAGTCAAAAGAGATTCTAACTTTAGTTAGAGCCGAGATAGAGAAAAATAGAGCTTACGAGACCGAGAAAACCTTAGCTGCAATTGGGAGTTATTAATCATGGCTTCTATTATCGCGCCACTATTTAAAGCATCTACCTTTTTTGGTCAAGCTAGCTCTTTGTTTAAAGGAGAGACTAAAACTAAAATAGGTGATTTAATAATCGATGTTGTTACACGTGAGAATATAAAGTTTAGCTCGACAGTTACTGAGCATCCACTAGAGACTAAAGAGTCGGTTAACGATCATATTTATAAGAATTCTCAAAAACTAAGGATTGAGGGATTTATTACAGATTCACCGCTCCGAGTTTTTGGCTTTATTGAAACCCCCTTACAAAAAAATTCAGTATCTAGTTTAGTTAATAACGTAAAATCATTCCTCCCCTTTAATCAGGATGCAAAACCGAGTGTGCTAGCTTATCAGTTGTTATATCAACTTTGGCAAGATAGGGCGTTGATTACGGTTGTAACTAGTCTAGACTCATTTACAAACATGACTATTACTGATTTGGATTCCAGCAAAGACCCAGACACAGGTGGGCGTTTTGAGTTTGTTGTCGAGTTAATGCAACTACAATTCGCAAATGTAGTGACTACTAGTAATAATAATTTTAAAAGCGGTGCTATTAAATCTTTAGCAAGTCCTAAGGATAACGTGGGAATAGTGGATAAACCAAAAAGTTTGCTAAAAAGCGGCTTTGATTCTGCAACAAATTTTTTGGGTTTATAGCTTTATGTCTAAAGAAAAAGAACTTAGTTATATTCCGTGGTTTGACTCTGATAGCTTTAGAATCAAGGTTATTTTAGGAGACGAAGATATTTATTACAATTTGGATGCACAGTATAATATTAGAGGTTCTCATTGGTCGGTTACGATCACAACAGAAAGTGAATTAGTCCTAATACAAAATAGAAAGTTAGTAATTGGCGTTAATTTATTTGAAAACTGCTACCATAAGCTAAAACCTTCATGATTCCTTTTCCCTTTAACT
>CAITDW010000258.1 GCA_903891235.1 uncultured Candidatus Saccharibacteria bacterium | reverse complement strand
TATTTTTTCCAAAAATTGCTCATTTCAAACCTTCTTTATAAATTATATATTTAGCTTTAAAGATATAAAGCTCATTTAACCAATTATTTAAGTTAGTGCATTTAGCAGGTGGTGAGCAGACGAGTTTTAATTCATTTCCGACCTCATCTCCTGCTATTGGCATATCCGGTAAAGTGATAATAGGCGTTTTATTATAACTGGCCGTCTTGCATCCGCTTAATATTATCATCAAGATTAACGGACTTAGTATTTTCACTAACATCTAGTACCTTTGCTTGAATATCTAAAATTTTATCTTTCTGTAAGTTATCTTGAGTTAAATTGTTATTATCAACCGACAAATCATTGTTTCTTTTTAAAATATAAACAGTAAAGAAAGCAACGACCATATAACCAACATTTTTAATATTACTGAGTAGAAAATTAAACATTTAAACCCCTGTAATTTTCATTGTTGCAAAGTCGCTTGTTTTTATTTGATCATTTAATACTAAGTCAAGCAGGGCAAGACTGTCAGCCTCATTATGATCGACTGGCGAGAAACCTTTTTGTCTTACAGCATCTATTACTTGTTCTTTAGACGCATTACCTTTGCCAGTAATATGTTTCTTAATTGTTCCAACGGGAATACCTTGGTAAGGTATTTGGTGATGTTCGCACCAAGCTGTCAGATGAGCCAAGAACCCGCCGTATTTATGAGCCGCATCAACTCCTTTATGCGCCCTGACTTCTTCAAAATAGATCGCATCAAAGTTAGTAGTAGAATTCTTTAACTCGGTAAGCCATTGTTTAAAACGCAAAAATACCATGCCACCACCTTCAAACCTTTTATTGTGAAAACTAGCTACACCAGAAATAATAACACCTGATTGATCTTTTATTGCAAAGCCAGTAATAGTGCCAAGATCTAATGCTAAAATTGTTTGTTGTTTTAAATTATCCATTAATATATTTTCTTTGAATCTTGTAAATGATTTAAGCGTATGCACGATTTAGCCATCCTTTTAAAAAAACTATTTGTTTGGGATTGGAGGCGACTAAACCTCGATAAAAACCTGCTGACTCTGATTTAAGTGCTACCGTTAACAGCTTAATACTAGTGATATTAGCGGCGTTTAAAGTGGCAGGGCCAATTATTCCATCATCGATAATATCTTTATTCCCGCAAGCTCTTAATGCTCGTTGTAGTAATATAGCCGCTTGTCTAGTACCCATATTAATTGACATATCAAAAACACGACCGGCAATGCTAATATTTTCTATGTTTTTGTAAGGCTGATTATCCCAAAAGTCTCTTTTATAAATAGCCTTTGCCTGCTCAAGAGTTAGGTTCTTAATATTGAGTTCAGGATAACTTCTTTTGCTAATACCAAATTTGGTTTCTGCTCCTTTGTCGCTCGGATTATTAACATATTCACCCTCGTTCTTTAGGGAATTATCAATTATTTGGTTGAAATTTAAATCTGTATTCATTTTTTAATTGTCTCAACAATAGCTTTTAAAGAATCGTTAGATGAATTGATATTTTCAGGAGTAAAATCTACATCCCTGCCAGTGCTTTCAAAAATAAAAAGCTCTCCCAACTGTTCTAGTAGATTATCGTTACCAAAGATGTAATGAGAAAACATGCAGGTAGCCAGAATCGATCCCAGTAAAAAAGATTTATTACAAATTAATGATTTTAAGTAATTAAAAATTGTAAGCATCAGCTCCATCTCTCTATATAATATGAGTTATATATTAATGATACTAAGCTAAAAAACTGACGGCAAATTTTCCAAGCAAAAACTAGTGACACTTTTGCTAAAAAAGTAATGCACAAATTTTGTGAATAAAAATGTGTATTGCTTCTGGTTTTAATTGAATTTAATGGTCGCACTAATATTGCCTAGAAATTAGGCACGCATAGGAGGATAAAGATGACGGCTACCACCCCGATTTATTGTAGTTAATTTCCTTGTATATCCTGAGAACCAGTTACTCTATAAAACATCCCATTACTTTCGCCTGTATTTGGTGCATAATTTGATTTTGCTTTTGAATTGTATTGATCTACTTTTGAAAACGAAGTGCCTATATGGATATTCGTTGTAGCAGAAGTGCCGTTAGATGACAAATCGCAATTGTTTATAGTAACAGTTGAACTTGCGTCAATAGATAAGGCTCTCGTCTGATACGATTTAATAACACAAGCGTCTAATGAAACTACAGCACTAAATGTGATATGCATAACTTCCGTGCCACCCTCGATAACACAATTTTTAAACTCTATGTTACTCTTAGCCACTGTAAACAACCTTGTAGGAGTAAAATCAGTATTTTTAAAAGTTATATCTTCTAATCTTGAAGCTGAATCACTACTTAAATGAATAAAAGTTACGTTGCTAGGGAAGTTTTTACAATTAACTATAGTATTTTTTGCTATATTAAAAAATTGACTACCATACTCAAAACCAAAATAATTACTGTTTATGGAATAGTTTAATAAATCAAAATTAATAATATTATTATCGCCGCTTAACGTTATCCAACTTAGGTTTAGATTATTTGCAAATATTGCGCTTGTTTTAGTAAGAGTATCTTTAATTAACAGCGTAACTTGTCTTCCCCCTCCATCTTTACCAAACTCCTGTGTTAACTTCTGTACAGCCTCCTGTAAGTTCTTAAATTTTTCGTTTGCCCCCACAGTAAACTCAAAAATATTTTGCGGAGGAATATAAGGCTCATCTGGATTATCAATACTTGGTACAATAGGCTCTGAGACAGTTGGATCTTGAACTACATACCTATCTCTTATAAACGCCCCATTTGCGGTCGAGTAAATAGCATGTACAGGTTGATTAGCATATAATGGGGTCAAGACAAAATTTTCTATGTCACCATCAATAACAAACTTACTATCTAGTCCGTCTATGAATATCTTGGTCGCCCCCTTTGTATCTTCAGTACATCTAAAAGAAATGGACATACCGTCATAATAACTAGTTTTTGTTAATCCGATAGAAGATACTAAATGTATATCGGTATAGCTCTCGTCAGGGGCTATCTCGACCAAGATTACTTTATATTCATTACTGTAGATATTTTGTACTGATCGTAAATCATTAACTCTATGAAATTTATCAGTAATAAATACCCCCTCTACGTAATCATCTACTTGTAATCCCACTGTAACAGTAGTTTGATACTGGACAAAATCTTTAGCCGTCAAACTGCCTACTTTTATTTTAACATTCCCTGTACTTGTAATGGGCGAGACAAAAGATATTTTCATGCCGATAAAGTAACGAAGTATCCGAGCATTATTGGCTGGTGTTAAAATTATAGTATTAGCATTAAGTGGATCTACTATTGCTACAAAACCATCTATTGCGGGATTACCTATACTTTCGACAAGGTCAGTATAGTTAATCTTTTTATCCGTACCGCTAGTTGTTTTTCTGACGAATAACAGATCTCCTTCTGAAATCTTATTAGTGCTTTCTAATTCAGTAATTTGTTTTCCTGCCATGCTATGATACCACGTTGCCAGTTGTTATATTTTTCCATACCGTGCCATTACTATAAGCTAGTATTCCTCCGCCAGAATCACTCACAAATAGTATCTGAGCAATATTATCAACAGCTGGCGGTAATGTAGCAATAGTATAAATCTTAGGACGATTTAGATGATAATCATGATACTCCAAGACCTGATTAGTTTGACGAGCTAGCCAATTAAAATGTTGCCTAGGAGGCACTTCGTTTAAATCCCAGCCTAAATCTTTTTTTTGTTCAGACGGCTCATAAACATTAAGCTCATGATTAGTGGGGTTTTCTATTTCTAAACTGGCCCATCTAGGGAATATCGGTTTTACTGGTTCAGGCATAATTGATGACCTCTGCTAAAGTTCCGCCGCCAACTACGGCTTTTGATGTTAATATAAACTCTCCAAATCCAAAACTGCCTATTGAAGCAGATACTGTATCTGCTTCTGTTAATACTTCCGAGATTTCAGCAATCTCATTAGCCTCAAGCTTTTCTGCTGGAGGTAAATCTACAATAAAATTCACTAATTCGCTGGTAGATTCACTGAATCTAAATAGATTGTCCCCGCTACTAGCTGTGACAATAAATTCACCCACGCCCATTGGTTTTACCCCATTTATTAAACTTCTTATATTCAATAAACCAAGGTCTACTTGTGGGGGGATAACTTTGCTAGCTTGTATGAACAAAGAAAAATTAGCGGGATATATCTCGCTATATTCTATTTTCCTTGGGGCATAGAGTATTCTAATTGCCGAGATAATATCCTCAGGAGTACCGCCACCGTTATTTATCAAAGCTCTTATCAAAATGGCAGTGCGGTAATCATTATCATTTTTAAAGTTACGCTGGTCTCCAACAATACTGCCCATCAGGTCTAATGTGTAACCAAAAGCGCTTGAGATAAATCTCTTTAACTCTAAATCTAAAAAAGTGTCTTCCACTCGTTGCAGTTGAGTTACCAGAGCTTTGGTCAAAGATGATAGAACAACACTCTCTTTGTATTGCTCTAAATCATAGCTCTTGATTGCTTGTAAATGATTTTCAGGTTCTGGTAGTGGCTCGGTGTTCACACTAATACCTCAATCGTGATTTTATTAATATCGGTTGTTACTATTTGTGAAGGCAAGACTGTAATGTTTGTAGCTACAAGAGCAGGTATATTGGTCTCCACTAAACTTCCCCCTATTGTTATGCTTGCATTAGTAATACCATCTACTGCATAAACCCCTGCAAAAAGAGATTGATATATTACAGGTTCACCCAAACCAACCTTTAATATTTGATTTACGATATTTTGCTTTATAGCCTCTATAGAACCTAGAATAAAATCACTATTTTTTGTAATGATGACCTTAGCAAAGACGTAAACTTTTATTGACCTAGAAAAATGTATAATTTGGTTCTTACTTTCTGAATCAAGTATAGTTATTTCTGTATTTCCATAAGTTTTTATGCCAGCTGGTTTTGCAAGCCAGATCATCTTAGCAATACTTAAGTCTGCTCCGCCTAAGACTAGTGCTTCAAAACTCTTAGAAGGCAAACCATTTATATCAGTTGCATCTGTAACATTCTCAAGTATTTTTACCGAAGTTACGCCGGTTATATTGAGTAGTCTAGCTCTCATAGCTTCCACAGTTCCGCTACCAGAGAATTTTATTGATTTTATTCTTCTGGCTCTTAGCTCAATATCAGTCTCTAAATCACGACCCGTTAAACCAGCAACTCGATTACTAACCGATATCCAGCCAGCTACAGGTGTCTGGATAATAGTTACACTCTTTTCAGGGATAGCTATTGCTCCTGTTTCTTTTGCAATTAAGTCTACATTAGTACTGCATCTATTAATTTCTATCTCTTCTGTAGCAAAACAAGCAAATAAAGACAAGTAATCGACTGATGTAACAGTTAGTATAGACTCTGTCCTAGTTACGTTCAGAGCGGTATTTGTGGCAATTAATAACTTCAAGCCTTCTGCAATGTCCGCAGTAGTTTCTAAAAGCTGCTTTTCATAGGTATATTCGATATTATTTATTATTATTTTATATTCAGGAAGTGTATTATCTATCACCTCAAGTACTATAGAATTACATTGCTCGTTATTAACTGTAATTTCTTGAGGAAATAACAAAATATTATTTGTATTTTCTATTAAAACTTCCGACCCTTCTGGAATAGTAGTGTAGTTAATAGCGCTAACTTGCGCCGTAACGCTTGAATACGTTGCAGATAACCTCTTTATACCATTATAATCAGCTATACCGTCTAAACTGTATCCAGTTGCCGTATTTGGATAGCTCGCATTATATATTTCCTCAGCCTTTAAATCAATTTTAGCAACCTCTATTAAAAAGGTATTTATTAAAACAGAGAATACCGATGGCGGAGTTAGATTAATGCTCCCAAGCGCTCCTGTCAAAGCTTCCTCTACTTCTGCCACCATAATATCAAAAGGCTTAGTCTTGTACCCTTCTGGCGTTAATCCGTATTGTTTGCTCATAATTCAATATTTATCTCATTACTTAAATCATCAATAATAGTTAGTTTAATGCTAAGAGTTCTAGTAGCATCATTAAACTCTATATTAAACTCTGTTAGATCTTTGACTCCATCAACCGCTCGAATGGCATTTACAAATACGCCGCGAACAGTATCAATTGAATTTTTAGCACCTAGTATATCTTCATAATAAGGCACGCCTAAATCTCGATCTAAAAACCATTCACCTCTAAATAAGAGCAATGCCTGTTTGACTCTCTGGGCAACAGCTTGCTGGTCATTTGTCAATTGAAGATCAAAGTCTATAATTGCTAAATCATGGCTATCAGATAGTAATAAGTCTTTTTTAAACATAATATCTAATTTGTTTGACCTGAATTCGTCGGTACTTTAGTAACCGTGCATGGACCATCTGGAGCAATAACGGTCGTAACATCTTGATATGTATGAGTATGTGTCTCAAGCACTTTCCCATTAGATATTAAGTTAGCACCGCTGTTTTCTATGCCGTTTTGACTGGTTAATTTGCCCCTCAGCAAGCTAGTACCTGTTACCTCAAGCATACCATCTATCTTCATGTTACCTTTTTGAGTAAAATTAGGTGTCTCTGTATCAATAGTACCGCTTGCCTTAATACTAGCATTTTGGCATTCTACCGATGCAGACTCACTAACTTTTGTAATTAAAGTTTGACACTGGGCATTTAAAATTTCAGTTACCTTAATATTAGCATTTTGACAGTCTACGGCCAAGTTACTTGATGCTTTAACCGTTACATTCTTGCAAGTAAC
>CAITDW010000257.1 GCA_903891235.1 uncultured Candidatus Saccharibacteria bacterium | reverse complement strand
CCCGGAAAAAACTCAAATAAATCTGAAGCTTTAACTGGCTCCATTTCAATTGTTAGGCTATCAATAGATAATTGCCTGATTGATTTTAGCTTAAAATTGTACATAGTTACTAAAATATTTTAACCTAATTTGCTTAAAGATAGCTGAAACGGTTATTCTCTAACCATAGTAAATGCTGGTAAGTCATCTATTGGGAAAACCAATTGATGTTCACTACCATCTGATTTGATAATTGAGCCATAAATACTTTGGTCTTCAATTAGATCAATTACCATTCTCTCCTCAAAAGTTGTAGTTTCTGGTTGATTTCTGTGGCTAATTTTATGAGATAATGCTGCTACAGTATTGATAGCTAATCTACCGACCGCTTTTGATAATGAATCGTCTAAGTGAATGAGATCTAGTTCTGGTTGATGATATTTTTCATATTTTTTCATTACTTAATATTAACGTAATTACTAAGTAATTTCTAGCAATATTTATTTATTACTACGTCTTCGCTTGTTGTGATCGAGTTCTATTTTTCTTAATCTTAAGCTTTTAGGAGTAACTTCTAATAATTCATCATTTTCAAGGAAATCTAAACACTCTTCGAGCGTAAAAATAACTGGTGGAGTAAGTTGAACTGTTCCATCACTAGACGAACTTCTCATATTTGTAAGATGTTTGGCCTTACAAATATTCATCTCAAGATCATCACCACGTTTATTCAGTCCAACAATTTGACCAGCATAAACTTTTTCAGCTGGTTTCATAAAGCAAACACCTCTCTCTTCAAGAGTTTGGATTGCATAAGGGGTAGTTATACCATTTTCGAAGGCAACAATTACACCGTTCCTAAGTTTTTGCAAAGGAGCCCCCATTGGCTGGTAATCTATCATTAGGCTGTTCATAATGATAGTTCCTTTGGTGTTTGTTGTGAGTATATTTCTCAGTCCAAGTAGGGCTCTAGTAGGTAGTTCATAAATTAATTTTGTGACACCTTTTGGTGTTGCAAACTGTTCTTTTAGATTAGCTCTTCTGGCACCTAATTCCATTTGAACTGCTCCAACATAATCGGCTGGTACTTCTATGATTAACTCTTCGATAGGTTCTAATGTCTTACCGTTTTCTTCTTTTGTAACAACTTGTGGTCGCCTAACTTCAAATTCATAACCTTCACGTCTCAGAGTTTCTATTAGTACGCTAAGATGTAGTTCACCTCTTCCGCTTACCAAGAAACCAATTCCATCGTCTTCAACCCTAAGACCAATATTAGATTCTAATTCTTTTTCTAATCTATCACCTATTTGTCTACCAGTTGAAAATTCTGCTTCCTGACCCTTGAATGGACTAGTGTTTGGACCAAGATATATCTTAAGAGTTGGTGCTTCAATTTCTAAATTAGGTAAGGCATCTGGGTGTTCTGGATCAGTTAATGTGTCTCCTATATTTACATCTGCTATGCCTGTTAACTGAACAATTTCCCCGGCGATTGCTTCATCGATAGATATTTTATTAACTCCACGACTTCTGAAAATTCCATCGATTTGGGCTTTATTACTAATTTCACCATCTTTCATGACATTTATTTTTTCACCAGTTTTGATTTTGCCACGGGTAATTCTACCAATTGCATACTTACCCTTAAAACTATCCCAGGCCAATGCTGATACTTGCATTTGAAATGGCTTATCTATATCTACTTTTGGAGCAGGTATATCTTTTATGATTGCGTCAAAAATAACCGATAGATTGCCATCTTCAGTATTATCTGTAGGTATATTCTTCCATGATTTACCTTCTCGTCCAATCGCATAATATATTGGATAATGTAATTGATCTTCATGAACTGCAAGCTCTAGAAATAAATCAGCAATTTCATCTTCAACTTCCTTAATTCTTGAGCCTTGTTTATCTATTTTATTGATAATTACTATTGGACTAAGTTCGTTGGCAAGGGCTTTACCCAATACAAATTTTGTTTGTGGCATAGGACCTTCTTGAGCATCAACAATTAAAATGCAACCGTCTGCCATATTAATTGTTCTCTCGACTTCACCTGAGAAATCTGCATGCCCTGGAGTATCAATAATATTTATTCTATAGTTATCGTGTTCAACAGCAGTGACTTTAGCGGTTATAGTAATGCCTCTTTCTTTTTCTTGATCACCACTATCCATAATTAAGTCTTGCTGCATTTCGCTCTGATTATCTCTAAAAATATTTGATTGCTTTAAAAGACCATCAACAAGTGTGGTCTTGCCATGATCAACGTGAGCGATTATAGCTATATTTCTAATATATTTCGGATCATCTATCATAAAAAAAATACGATGCTATGTCTGGCATCGCCTTTCAGATTACTAAAATTATAACATAAGTTTTTAAATAATGCTATCTATTTTTTTCTAATACTGAGTCCAATTCCACTAAAGTTTTTATTCAGGAATATAGGACAAAGAAGAGTACTGTTTTTTTTATCAATAAAGTATCCCAGATTATTATATTGAAATAGTTTTTTTGGATCTTTTATTTGATTTTTTATAACCCATGATGCTAGGTCGCCTCGGGCAATTTTTGAATGGACGGCAACACTGGTGTATTGCTTCTTCTTTTCATTAAATGTTTTAAATACAGGGGAAATTATTTCCATATCTTTTAGATATGGAAATATTACCTTGCCATATTCTTGGCTGGTTAGATTTAGGATTATCTTACTATCTTTAATACTGTCTGCTAATTTATCTCCCCAATAACTATATAGGTTATTAGAGGATGGAGGTGCTAACTTATACTCCATTTCAAGTCTATAGGGATAAATACCATCTGATGGTCTTAGCAAACCGTATAGTGCTGAAACAATTCTTAGATTTTGCCTGGCATATGATTTATCTATACTATTCATTTTATTGAATTGGAGTCCAGAATATATATCACCTACGAATGCTATTCCGGCTGCAGTTTGTTCATTTGTTTTAATTGACCATTGATTAATAAGCTGCTGAGTGTTCTTCGCTAGACCATCTGAGAGTTTCATGGAATCTTGAATATTTTTTAAACTTAAACTTCTTAGATAATTATTCAACTCCACGGCTTTATTCAGAAAAATTGGTTCATCTAGTTTGAGACTAGAATTAACTTCCTTTTTCATAGATTTAGATGAATGAATCAGAACTAACATGATTATTTTTCTGACTTAGTCTTTATATAATCTACTACAAATTTATAGAACCAATCTGCTCCTTTGGGAATCGGTTGATTGATTAATTCTTGTGTTGTCATCCAATAATATTTATCATGTTCCCAACTGAGTTTTAAAGAAGGTTCTGAATCCTTTAATTGATAATTAAAAATATATACAAAATAATTAATTAATCTTTTTTTGCTAGTTAATAGCCGCATTAAATCTTTATAAATAACTAAACCAGTTTCTTCCTCGACTTCTCTAATTATTCCAATTTCAGGAGTTTCAAGTTTTTCAATTACACCTCCAGGAAAATCTAAATATTTAGGCCAAAGAGGATGAGTATTGCTTCTTCTGAGTACCAGAATCTTATTATTATTATCGAAAATTAGTATTTTTCCACTACGTTTCATAAATATAATAATACATTAAATACAGTGTTTATTAGATAATAATTTGAATTTATCGAGCTTTATGTTTTATTATCAAAGCTAGTAATTAAAAAAAGGATTGATTATGAGTATGGAGCCTGAGTTTGTAAGTGCACCTTTTCCTGTGATCATGGGTAACGAAGAAGAGACTGGCATGGTGGTTAGTATTAATGGTGATATAGATGAACCATATAATTTATCTGAGGAATTGCCAAGATATATTCCTGACACACTCTTAGGCAATCACAACGAATATCTAACTAACGGTTTCAGAGTCTATATTGGTGGCTATGAAAATATGGATCGGCCCAGTAATATCGAGAGAGCAACACCGGAATGTATTTTACCGTCAGAAGTTAGTCTTTATATTCGAGTCGGTGAAATGCTAATGGATAAAATTGTTGAAAATTATACTAAAGAAGCAACCACTGACAATAATGATGAAATATCTGTCAGGATGCATAGAAGAGTTGTTGATAGTGAAGAAAATCGTAAGGGTTGTCATGATAATTTTGGAATTATACTCCCGGAATATAGTAATGAGCCTTCAAGCATCAGCCCAGATTTATTAGAATTTATTGCAACGCGTTTATTTATTACTGGAGCAGGACATATAGGCAATCAAGTCGGGCCATATTATTCCCAGAAAATAAATGGTTTAAGTAAGATTCATGGTCATGGCTACAGTGGTAGCGTAGGTTATCTTAATACTGATTCAGATACCTATAGATTAGAAATAAGATGTAATGATATCAATATATCTGATTGGGCCATAAAAACTCGAATTGGAGGCATGGCTATCGCTATTGCTCTAGAAGAAGTTGGTGAACTTTCATCGCTGACAAAGAATTTACACGATTTATCCGATGGGCAATACATTAAAAGAATTCAAACTCTCAACGAAATGTACTTATTAGATGACGGTGGAATGGACGCAAGTAAATTGCAAATAAGTGCAGTAGATTTTCAACAAAGAGTTGCCGAACTAGCTTTAAAAAAACTTGGTCTATATGTTGATGTACCGAATGAGTATTATAGTATCGCAAAAGAAATATATGAATTTTGTGACGACTATAAACGAGTCATAAGAGGAGATGAGGATATGGATATATTAGCCGATAGGGCTGACTGGGCAGCTAAAATGACTATCATCCGAAATGGTGTAGAAAAAGACAGGAATTTTGGTTTAAAGCGAAACTATCTAGATATAATCTCTCAATCTATGGATTTAAAATATGATATGCGATTAATTACGGCGTTTCATGGTCAAATTATTGATTCCAGGCAAGGCTATGGTT
>CAITDW010000256.1 GCA_903891235.1 uncultured Candidatus Saccharibacteria bacterium | reverse complement strand
TGAATTTATTATATACTCATAAATTAAAAAACTAAAGCTTATAATTAAAAAAATTTAGTTATACTGCTAAGACTTTTTTTCAAATATTTTTTATTTGATTCCAAGTGTAGAGCGCATCAAATAAAATATCACTCGGCACAACTTGTATATCTTTGCCATATTCAACTATTATTGTTTCGGATTTATATATTATAAGGCTCGAAATAGTTTCTTCATCCTCAATAATTAAACCATCTGGATTTTCTTTCCGAGCTAGAATTGCACCAACCTCATCAATAATCTCAGTAAGAACAAAACCGTCATTATCAATTTTATTTTTAATAATCTTCAATGCGTTATCTAAAATCATTGTTTCTGGCATTAAATTACCGTTAATATCAAGATAAATTGGCATTTTAGAGTAATTGCCATTATTATAATTATTTTTTTTCATTTCAAAGTGTCCATTACTTTTCATGATGCTACCTAGGAAATCCTGTTAAAATTTTACCAGTTAAGTTACTAGTAACAGCCATAATTTTTACTCCGTCTATTTCGCCAACATGTCTAGTAACATCCCCTCTTGTTTCTCCGGGAATCTTAGTTATATCAATAATAGAACTGATGACCTTCTCTGTACTCCACTCACTAGGAAACATTGTTGATCCGCCCATTTTCCTTAAAATTTTACCTTGCTTATCCTTGATCCTGATATCTAATACCTTAAACATCCCGCTGTCTTTGACTTTTTGCTCTCGTCTTAGTTCACCTGATGTTAATTTTCTTCTTAGTGATTCTTGTGGCTGAATCATTGAACCTACTGTAACATTACCGTCACCAACTTCAAGCAATGTTGGAAGATGGTGTGCACCACCATTCTCATCTCCAATTAAAAGATGTTTTAGGCAATCGGTTTGTGTTTCGCTATAAATAGCAAAAGCATCCAAAGCACCAGATTCATACATTGCTTGAGATATTAGGTGCTTTTCGACTAATGCCAAAGATAATTCTTCTCTCTGAATCTCAATATTATTAATCTCGATATCTGGTCTTTCAATCGATAATGTATCCGTATTAGGATTTTGTGAGGTATAATTTTCTGACATAATTTGTAACTTTTTGATTTATATATTTTATCATATCATTGACAGAATTGCAAGTTACGGTAAATACTATTATCTTGATTATTTATGCATAAAATGAGAGAAAATATTTTAAATTTTAAGATTAGCTGGTATAAATTTCAATCTAAAAATTAAAAAAACATCCATGAGGATACACTAAGTAATAGGAAACGGTTATTTAGTTAGAAATAACTGCAATTCTAGGGTTATCAATTAAATCACGTAGTGCTGCTTCGTATTTTTCATCATCCTGATCTGACCAGCCTTCATGTTGAGTAATTGATTGACTGTCCAAATATCTTGTTACCATTATTAAGAAATTAGAATTACCATAGGCTTTTTTTAATCCATTTTCTAAGTTTTCATATGCCTTTAATCGTGCTTCTTTAGATTGAGCAGATGATGCTTGGGCAAAATCTTTTATTGTTACCTCGCCTTTAGCATTTTTAATAATGCTAGCTAATAGTTCCCTTTCTAATCGATAATCTAACCTATCATCTTTTTCATTACGATCATTTGGGCTAACTGTGGTTGAATCACCATCTATTATTGTCCTCGTAATGTGCTCAACTACAGCTTCATTCAACCATGTTGCCTCTATATCTTCATCACCGTATTTTAATACTCTTAAGCCGTCAAGAAGTGAATGTCCTAATTCATGGAAATATTGAGGTTTATTTGCTGTTTCACTTAATGTAATTACGCGGCTTTCAAAATCAATATCTCCCTCTTCTGCGAACTGTGCCATCTCAAATGCATCGCCTAGGACTATGCTAAGTTCTCCTAAAATTTCTGATGCATCTTCTTGTAAATCTCTATGTAAAAATCCTGCTTCAACTAACTTTTGAGTTGCTTGTTGCATGTCGCTTATCATTTTTTTGTTCTTTTTGTTAAATTCAGAACTGTGACCATATTCTTTATGATGATGATCATAATATTGTAAAAAATTTATTAATTGATCATTTGTAGCATCTGAACTTAACCACTCAGTCCAGGTTATTTTTTTGCCTGATTTTAATTCATCTAATCTTTTGCTATTTTTCAAAATCATCGGCAATGATATTTGATTGAATAAATTATCAATAATTGCTCTTCCATGTTGAGAAGAATCAAAACTTGCTAAAAAATCTCTGACATCAGAAATATTTTCTATTTGTTGTTCAGAATCAGTATATTTTTCACCATTACTAACTGCTCTCAATAATTGCTCTTCTGTTCCAACAATTACCTCTCCTCCAAAAGTACTAGGATTAGACCTGGCAGATGTTATTTTTTCGATAGTTTCTGAACTTGGCATAGTTGAAAAAATTTTATCCTTCAACGCATTATTAGGTTTATTACTAGCAATTGTTGAGGTATTATTATCGGATTCATAACTCGGAATTTTATCACCACTATTAATTTTTAATATAAATCCGGCAGAGCGTCTTAACCTATTTAATGGTCTTCTTTGAGATTCTTCAAATCTTGTAGTACTAGACACAAATTGACCTAGCATTGCTTCCTGGATTTCTTGTGATGGTGGTACACGATCAGCAAAAACCTCTATTCGGCCATTATATCTGGGTTCTTCTCCAGTAAGCTCATAAGTACCAGGTAAAACCATGTTTTTTGATGGATCTTCGTAAGTTAAAGTGTCGCCATTTAATCTGTATATTTCAGTTTTTTCGCCTTCCTTAGTTTGTGAAGTAGTAAAAACCTTAAGCTCGCCATTGTCTAAGTTTCGAATAACTTCAAACAAATTTCCATCCTTATCTACCCTACTGTAAGATAATCCATCGTAAGATCCCTCTGTACTAATTATTCTATGAATTTTGCCCTTAGCGTCAACCATATTTCCAAATGTTTCAGCAAATTTCTGCACAGCTTTCGAAGAAACATCGAGAGTTATCTCCCTACTAAATTGAGGATTAATATTTGGATTTAAATTTACGGTTTCGGCAGTCATTTTATAGATTTTTTTATTTTTAATATTACCTTATATACATTAGCATAATTTTGTTGTTTTGTCGAGTATATATTTCCTTGCAAACTCTGTATCTGTTACAATCTATTTATGTCAAAAAGTCTCGAAATTGGCATAGTTAAGAAATAAACCAATCTCTTAAGTTTACTTTTAAGCTACCAGAGCCAGACGATAAACGAACTAGAGGATATAGCCGACAATGTATTCAAGCTCTACAAACGTCTCGAGATATATCCAAACAACACCTTTGAGCTGTCATTATTTTGTATAGACTAGTGGTTTTTGGAACACGCCATTAAAAATTATAGATGGCACTTCGTAAGTATCTTCCCCTGTCTCTACTATTGCTAACCTAATTTCTAAATATGTGGGGACTAAACCATTCTGAGTTATTCGATCATAGTCCTCTAAAAAACCTCCATCCCATACCAGAAAACCGCCTTCTTTTAATACACGAGCAGACTCATCTATAGCTCTTTCTCGTACTGGACTACCCACTTTTTCCGGTTCATTAAAACGATTCATACATGAAACATGAACTGAACCTAATGTATTGTTTGCGACAGGCATTTCGGTAGCATCTGTTAAAGCATCAATCTGAGCAATAGACTCAGCGCTAAAACCGACTGGCTGATTTGTAATGTTTGTCACAATATCTGGTGTAAATCCAGCAAGTATATTTCTTTCCGCGACTCTATCGGTTGGCCCACCATACTCCATAGATATCCCAGCAGCAGCAATCTCATCCGGATTAAAACTACCTTTGCTAGAAGTATATACCAGAAATCTATACAGAGGATGCTGGTAGTATTCATCTTTAAAATCATAACTAAGTATATCCTCAGCTACTTCATTACCTAACTCCCTAAGAGCGGACATCACCGTACTGGCATCCTTTCGCGTAAGTGACCCACTCATATCTACACCATTGACCCACTCAACGTTGGGACCATCCATTAGCACATCATAGTGAGCAGTGCGTCGCGGAGTGAGCATATTCGGATTTATTGGTGAAAATGATGATGTTTCTTTTGTCATTTTTTGTTTTAAATTAATACATATATACTAGCATATTTTTGCTAATTTGTCTATTTTGTATTTCCTTCTTATTTCTGTATCTGTTACAATTTAGATTATGTCTAAAAGTCTCGAAATCGGAATTGTCGGACTTCCAAACGTTGGAAAGTCTACTCTGTTTAATATACTCACCGATGGTAATGCACTAGCTGCTAACTATCCTTTTGCGACCATTGAACCAAATAGCGGAACAGTTGCAGTACCAGACGGAAGACTTCAAAAATTAGCCGACCTTTACAAGACAAATAAAATAATACCTGCCTCTATTACTTTTACGGATATTGCAGGTCTTGTAGCCGGTGCTTCTAAAGGCGAAGGACTTGGTAATCAGTTTCTAGGCCACATTCGGTCAACTGCGTTAATTGTGCATGTAGTAAGAGCTTTTAGTGATCCGAATGTATTGCATGTAGATGCTGAGCCAAATCCTAAAAAAGATATCGGAATTATTAATACTGAACTTATACTGGCTGACCTTCAGTCCATAGAGAAACGATTGCCTAAGCTAGAAAAAGAAGCTCGGGCTGATCCTAAATTAAAAGCTAAACTTGAACAAACAAAAAAAGCTAGAGATTTTTTAAACCAAGAAATTATGCTCAATAGCTTAAAAGATGAAGACTTCGACGAACTAGATGACCTAAACTTATTATCTCTGAAGCCACAAATATTTGTGTTAAATATTGATGACACCGATCTTAACAACGATTCAAAACAGACCGAGCTGAAAAAATTAGTACCTGGATATGAGGTTGTATTTATTAGTGCCAAGCTAGAAAATGAACTACGAGAACT
>CAITDW010000255.1 GCA_903891235.1 uncultured Candidatus Saccharibacteria bacterium | reverse complement strand
GTTGCTTATAATAATAAGGGTTGGTACTTATCTAAATTAGGAGATCATGAATCAGCTCTTGAATGTATAGAACACTCTTTAGAAATTAGCCCAAACTCAGCACATACTTATCATAGCAAAGGATTTGCGTTATCTGCTTTAGGTATGCAAAAAGAAGCCATAGAATCATTCAATAAGGCATTAGAACTTGATTCTAAACTAGTAGAAGCGCACAGTGACAAAGGAAAGTCTTGTCTTCTTTTAAAAAATTATTCTCTTGCAATAGAATGTTTTGATAAAGCTCTTGCTATTAATGATAACTACTCTGAAGCCTACGATGGTAAGATTCAAGCCATAAAAACCCAGTCTGAAACTCAAGATTTTCTAAAGAATAAATGGTATGGCGAGGTTAAGGGTGAAATTTTAAAATTTAAGAATTTTCAAGAACTTAAAATACAAGAAGAACAGTATAAGGAGATGTTTAAGTATCTGCAACCCAAAAATTTTTCGTATATATTAGAACATATGGATGATACAGAAAGTGAGATACTAGGTAATCTTGATATGGAGTATCAGGATTGCTTATAAATTCATATAATTTTAGAATTTGAAATAATAAAATATTATTATCTCATGTCCTAAGAAAATTCTATAGCTCTCTAATCATTTATACTTATATGTTCCAGAAACCTGAATTATAACGCATCTCTCCATAAAGTCTATGGCACTAGTTTTAGAGCAGATTTTCTTACATAATAGTTAGAAAAACAGAGTTTGGTTTCGGAACGTCAGAATCCTGTGTTTTTGAAGCTCGCTATTTTGAGAAGCTAACAATTAAATTGTATATTCAGTGATTATGAACTTTCAAAACGACCTGTGTCATTGGTTACCTGATGAACTTATAAATGCTCAAAGAGAGGGAACACTATTGCTGTTTTGCGGAGCGGGGATTTCTAAGGCAGTAGAGTTACCAGATTTTTACGAGCTGGTTGATAATATTGCCAACAATCTTTTTGACCTAAAATATAACAATAATAAAGATGATCCTTCGTATATTTGTCGTGGCAAAAAAGATGATGAGTTTACTAAATTAATTCTAGCTAAACATTATGATAGAGCAATCTTTTATTTAGAAAATAAATCTTCTGATTTTGATAGAAAACGCTTAATTGAGTACCTAAAAAAAGAATTGATAAAAAAAGGTACCTCAACAGAGAACCATCAAATAATTCTAGAACTTGCGTCATCAAGCAAAGGGACAAGAGTGGTTACCACTAATTTTGATGATTTATTTGAAAAAGCACGAAAGGAATTCACTAAACAAGATGATATAAAAATATACAACGCTCCTTTAATCCCTATGGCTGATTCCATTAGATGGTCAGGTATTATAAAAATACACGGTTCATTAGATACCAATAATAAAAAACATTCTGATGATATAGTAATTTCTTCTGGTGATTTTGGTAGAGCGTATCTTACTGAAAGATGGGCATCTCAATTTATAATTGATATGTTCAAGTACTTTCATGTCCTTTTTATTGGATATAGTATTAGCGATCCTATATTCCGCTATATCATTGACGCTATTGCCATTGATAAACTGTCTAATCTCAATTTAAAAACTTCATATATTTTATTACAACAAGCTAAAGATAATAAGAATGACGAAAATACAGCGTCATCTTACAATGGCTTAAACAAAATCTTTTATAAACATACTGGGGACGATAAAGATCATAGTGATCTTTATAAAAAGTTAGAAGAATGGCTAGAATATGCGGCAGGAAGTGTAAGAACAAAAGAGATTATTAATGAGCTAAAGTCTCCACAAAACATAAACAACAAAGAGAAGAAAGCTAAATTACTTAAACATCTAAAAAACAATCCTGAGGCTATTAAGTATTTTAGAGAAGATGATACTAACAAAGCAGATATAGCGTGGCTGCCTACACTAGATGAAGAAATAATTACTCCTTATTTAACCAGTAACTCAAATTCAAAGCATGATAAAGATGCAATTTGTTACTTATCCGCGTGGTTCGCTTCCAATTTAGACAAATGCGAAGTAATAGATTGGTTATTAAAATCATATCAGATTATCTCCCCTGTTCTATATAACAATATTAACTTACAAAGAGCGCAAAATTATTACTCAAATAAGTATAATGAGATTCTTGATGTATTATTGAATAAAACCTTATTACAGACATCTACGCACGAGGAAGTCTGGCACTTATCCTATATATGCAACAGAATCAAAGAAACTCCGACAGTTTTTTCTATAGGATTAAAATCTAGAATTTTAGAATTGCTACGGCCAAGAATAAAGCTTCGAGACAAAAATTTAAGTGCTGCTATAAAATATTTATTAGATAAAAACACCGTTCAAGAAGAAGAGATAACAAAAGAAATAATAGAAGAATGTTATCAGTATATATTTCAACTTTCTACTCCAGAAAAATATAATTTAGAAAAATTACACGCTGCACTAGCAAGCTCTAAGTCAGCATTCGCAGATTTATCGATCGATATCATTGGTTTATTAAAAGACGCCTTTGATTTGATATATCTCATTACCAAAAATAAATCGACTTATATAGAGAAGGGCTTTATTGCTCCTAGCCAAGATGAAACAAAATTTCACCGCCATTATTCGTATTTGTCTTTAGTAGATATGGCTCGCGATAGCATAAAGAGTTTATTGGACGTGGATCAAAGTAAAGCCTTTGTTTTATTACAAATAATGATGATAGAAGGCGCAAATACAGATAATGGATATCCCGTATTATCTCGAATTGCTTTGTATTTACTAGATAGTAATACTGATCTGACAGCAAATGATAAAATGAACCTAGTATGGCCTACTATCAAATATTGGCTTTGTGAAAGAGAGTGTAAACGGGAAGCTAGCGACTTTATAAAAAATATTTGGCTTAAGCTAACTCAGGAGCAACAAGAAAAGGTTTGGAGTGAAATTCGAGCTAAAATTAAAGAAATTGATAAGAATAACGACAATGAAACAAATATAACCGTTATTGAAATATGTAGAAGGATATTATGGATACGAAATATAGAAAATAACATACCGAAAGATATGGTTCAATTTTTATCAAACCACCAATACGATTCAGCAAATGACTCTTTTCTTTATAGTGATCACCAAGAATTTAAAGTTCAATACGGCGGTAGTTATGACGAGCAAATCGAATATACTAAATTTACAAGCTACAGCATTCAAGAACATATTGAATTACTAAATAGACTTAATGACAGCGATAATTCTTTTTATCAATTAAATAACGCATGTGAATTATGGCGTTCGTGGGCAGAGAAAAATTTTATCGAATCTTTCACTATGCTTCAAAACATTACACTTAGTGATAGTAACTTTTTTTATAGTCAAGTATGGAAAAATGTAATCTATGGCTTGTGTGGTGATACAGTTAAAAGCGCAATAGAATTTGAAGCATTATTTAAGGAGTTTTTGTCACTAAAAGATTTGGATATAGAGTCTATCGCCAGTGAAATTTGCTGGGCAGTTAAAAAATGTAGTGAAATCCAAAATTTAATAGAATTTGATAAAATTTTATTTATTAAAGTTTTTGTGAAAATTTTACCTTTTGCTAGTAAAATTAAAGTATTTAATGCGAAAGATGACCCATTCAATGTAAGCGAAAACAATTACACGGCAATATGGTATGATGATGCAATCAATCATCCAATTGGTTATATTACGCAAGCTTTGATTAATCTTTTAATTAGCAAGAGCGATAGAAAATATAACAAAGAATCATTGTCTTTTACTAAAGATTTTAAAAATTTGTGGGGGCATGTTGCAAACAAAGAATGTAATATTTATGTGAAAGCAATTTTAACTTCTAAATTATATGATATGTATATATTGATCCCAGAATGGTCAAAAACTTATATTATCCCATTGTTTTCTTGGGAAAATGACAATAAACAATATACATGCCAATATTGGTATTCCTATCTTTCTTATGATTTGAGGATATCAAAAAACTTAATCCGCGACATAACGAAAGACTTATTGATCTCATTGGAGAATTTACAATGTTTTGCCAATCCAGTAACAAGAAGTAATTTAATTCATTTGGTTATTTTGTTGTGGAGAGAAACAAATAATGATTTTGAATGTATTCCAAGTAAATTAATAAAAAAAGAAGATCAAGTGAGTGCAGTTGTATTTTTTGAGCATAAAATACGTTTGTCCAGAAACAAAAAGATAAT
>CAITDW010000254.1 GCA_903891235.1 uncultured Candidatus Saccharibacteria bacterium | reverse complement strand
TATTAATCATGCTGGAGAAATATCAGATGTAATGCAAGAAGTTACACCTGAAAATCCAAGTAATTTAATGATTTGCAGGTGGGATAATGTCTAAAATACTATGCTCAATAGCAACTAGGGGACGTTATCACACAACGCTTCCTTTAGTTTTAGAAGCAGTTATTAACCAGACTTGGCTACCTAACAAAATTGTTATTTTTGACGACAATGATGAACCCCAAGATATGCGAAAAGAAATGATTTATCAGCATTTTTTTCAAATAATGGCTATTAAAGGCATTGAATGGGAATGGTTATTTGCTGAAAAAAAGGGACAGCATCACATTCACCAAATGGCTAATCGTATGGATTTTGATTGGATTTGGCGTGTAGACGATGATTGCGTTCCAGAATCAACAGTTTTGCAAAGCCTGTATAGCTGTGCTACACAAATAGAAAATGTTGGGGCTGTAGGCGGGTCAATTCTTACTCCACCATTACAAAACACATCTAAGTCTACTGGGCTTATTAAAGATATTGATTCTGAGCCTAATATTCAATGGAACTTCATTAAAAGCATCAAAGAAGTAGAGCATTTACATTGTTCTTTTTTATATCGGGCTGGGGTTTATGACTTTAATACAGGGCTTTCTAGGGTAGCGCACAGGGAAGAAACGCTATTTACCTATGGTTTACACCAAAAAGGATATAAAGTATTGGTTGTACCTAATACTGTTTCTTGGCACATGAAAAACCCTCAAGGGGGTATTCGTGCTGAAACAAAGAAGGAGATGTACGACCATGACGAACAAATATTTAGAAACACACTCAGTTTTAATGACAATACTGTTGTTGTTCTCAATTCTGGACTTGGGGATCATATTGTATTTAATTCCATATTGGGTTCTATCAAAAATCCAGTTGTCTTTGGTTGCTATCCTGAAATAATCCCTTGTCGTTCTATAGCTGAAGCTCAATACCTTTTTGGTAGTATAGATCAATGGAATATCTATGCCAAGATGGATCAATGGAAGTGGACTGATAGCCTAGAAAATGCCTACAGGAAACTTTATTTATGATTTTGATACATCCCTTTGCAAAACCATTAAGAAATGGCAAAACCAACCCTAAAAACTATCCCTATTGGAAAGAATTAATAGCTGTTATTGATGAACCTATTATTCAGATTGGTGTAGAAGGTGAAGAACAATTAGTGCCAGATTTTCGTAAAAATTTAACTATGTTGGAATTAAGACATTTATTAAATGAATGTCGTATTTGGATTGGAGTAGATAGTTTTTTTCAACATTTAGCTTGGGACTGTAAAAAACCCGGAATAGTCCTTTGGTCAGTATCAGACCCTATTATCTATGGACATACAGAGAATATCAATTTACTTGAAAATAGGGTATATTTGGCTAAAAATCAGTTTCTTTGGTGGGAAGCAACAGAACATAATCCTAGTAGCTTTGTAAAACCTGAGATTGTTAAAAATTATTTATAAAGGCTTTTATGTTCGACCAAACTGTATTTAATATTGCGTTGGCTGTAACAGGATTTTTAAGTGGCTGGGTATTAAAAGTTATTTGGGAAGCTGTTAAAGAATTACAATCTGCGGATAAAATTTTGGCAGAAAAAGTTGCTTCAATTGAAGTATTAATTGCTGGAAATTATATGTCTAAACAAGATTTTGACAAAATTGCGGCGGCTATTTTTGCTAAATTAGACAAAATAGATGATAAGTTGGATAGAAAGGCAGATAAAAATGTTTAAAACTATTTGTGCTTTACTTCGTAAAAAACCTGAACCAGCTATTATTCCAGTTCCCCCTGTTAAAAAGAAACCAATAGTTAAAAAAGCAACAACTAGG
>CAITDW010000253.1 GCA_903891235.1 uncultured Candidatus Saccharibacteria bacterium | reverse complement strand
CCACGCTGATACTTTACAAGAAAAAATAGATTCATTAAAAAATCAGAATTCCACCTATCAAAGTAGTCTTAGTCAACTTCAAGGCCAGGCACGTAGTTATCAAGACGCAATTAATATTTTGCAAAATCAAATCAATAGTTTGCAAAATGCTATTAATATAAATAATGATCATATTACTAGTTTAGAGGCTCAGATTACAAAAGCTGAGGCTGATTTAAAATATCAAAAAACTGTTCTAGCTTCAGATGTTAAGGCAATTTATGTAAGTGGATCAGTCAGTACTACTGAAATGCTGGCATCTTCTAAAAATCTTAGTGTTTTCGTGGATCAGGTTACATATCAAAAAGCCGTTGAGGGTAAAATTCAAAAAACCTTAAACGCAATTTCAGCACTTGAAATTCAACTAAATCTTCAGAAAAATCAGGTTCAAGAAACAATTCTCATACAAAAATCTCAAAATCAAAAAATAGCCTCCGATCAATCTCAGCAACAATCTCTTCTAGGATACAACCAGCAACAACAATCTCAGTTTAATAGTCAGATTCAAACTAACCAGCAACAAATTACAGCCTTACAAGCTGAACAATTAGCTGCAAATAAGAAATTACTTGCTACGGGGCAGGTGGTATCATCGGGAACTTGTGGAGGTTCTTATCCTGTAACTGCCGTTGGTTCATATGGTAATTGGGGCTGCAGTTATCCTAAAGACAACACGATAGATAATTGGGGCATGTATAATCGAGAATGCGTTAGCTATACAGCTTGGATGGTTTATAAAACTTTTGGCTATATGCCTTATTGGGGTGGGATAGGAAATGCCAATCAATGGCCTGGTGATGCTCAGAGCGCAAATATACCGACTGGAACCACTCCAAAGGTAAATTCAGTAGCAATATTTATGGGTAATTCGAATGATCCCTATGGCCATGCTATGTGGGTTAAGAGCGTAAATAATGACGGTACTATTACTGTTGATCAATATAATTTGTTATATGATGGTAATTTTTATGAAACCACAATTCCTAATTCCGGACTAATTTATATCTACTTCGGATCATAATTAATCATTTTATGTATTGTAGATTAAACTTTAGTTTTTTAAATATTTTTTGGCTATAATTAAAGAGAATGAAATAATAAATTTTTTGGGGGATTTAAATTGATAAAGATACATAAAAAAAATAAAAAAACATATATTTATCTTTCATCAGTAATATTTGTTATTGGTGTATTTATTTTAGGTATAAATATCGGCAATGGAAATATTGCAATTGTTAAAAAACCTACCATATCCAGCAATCTACCCCAAAATCTAGATTACTCATCAGTTAATCAGCTCTATAAATTAATTAAAGAGAACTATGATGGATCTTTAAAAAATCAACAAGTATTGGATGGTTTAAAGACAGGTCTAGCTCAATCAACTAATGATCCTTACACTGAGTATTTTAGCGCTAATCAAGCAAAGATTCTCAATAGCGAAATAAGTGGAACTTTTAGTGGAATTGGTGCTCAAATGGGCAAGAACAGCCAAGGACAATTAATTGTTGTTTCTCCAATTACTGGTTTTCCAGCTTATAATTCAGGCGTAAAAGCTGGCGACATAATAACTTCGATTAATGGAAAGAGCACTGCTAATTTAAATGTAGATGAAGCTGTTAATATTATTAGAGGACCTCAAGGTAGCTTTGTTAAGCTAGATGTAATTCGAGGCTCAAGTCAGCTGAGCTTCAAGATAAAAAGAGACACAATAAGTCTACCAAGTGTTAATAGCAAAATTTTAACCGGTAATATTGGATATATGCAAATTACACAATTCACAGATGATACCGGAAGCTTAGCCTTAAAGGCAGCTGATCAATTTAGGAGAAGCAATGTTAAGGGTATAATCTTAGATTTAAGAGGTAATCCTGGTGGCCTAGTTGATCAAGCCGTTGAAGTATGTAATCTATGGCTAAAGACAGGACAATTAATTTTAACTGAGAAGAGTGGAGAAACGGTTCTGCAGACCTATAATGCCACCCAGTCAAGTAAAACGCTAAATGGAATACCAACTGTAGTGCTTATTGATTCAGGGAGCGCTAGTGCTAGCGAGATAACCGCAGGAGCCTTACATGATAATAACGTTGCATCAACTTTGGGAGTAAAATCCTTCGGAAAGGGAGTGGTGCAGCAAATATTTAATCTTACAGGAGGAGCAGAAGCGAAGATTACAATCGCAAAATGGTATAGACCAAACGGAGCTAATATTAATAAAATAGGTATAACTCCAGATAAAAATGTTCCTTTGAGTGATGCCGATATCAGCAACAAAGTTGATGCACAACTTAATGCAGCACTAGGTGTATTAACTCAAAATTAGATATATTATGATTTTAATAATAAAAAACTTGCTTAAGTAGGCATGAATAAGGTAGTATTTAAGCAATAAATAGGGGTGTAAAGCGGTGCCAAAGAAACCGACTAAGTATATTTTTGTAACAGGTGGAGTCTTGTCTGGATTAGGCAAGGGAATAACTGCCGCATCAATTGGTAATCTATTAAAGGCACGCGGTGTTTCTGTTAATATACAAAAATGTGACCCTTATTTGAATATTGATGCTGGAACTCTTAATCCAAGAGAGCATGGAGAATGCTTCGTCACTAAGGATGGGGCTGAAACAGATCTAGACCTAGGGCATTATGAGAGATTTTTAGATGAGGAATTAACTCAATCTAGTAGCTTGATGAGTGGTAGAGTTTTAATGGAAGTTATACAAGATGAAAGAAATGGTTTATCTGGCGGACATTCAATACAGATCATTCCACACGTGACATCTAAAATTCAAGATTATATCCAAAAAGCTGGTCAAGACTTTAATGTTCATATCGTTGAAATTGGTGGAACTGTTGGTGACTATGAATCATTGGCATTCATTGAAGCGATTAGAGAGTTTAGTTTAAGAGTTGGTAGACAGAATTGTCTCTATGTACACGTCGTATACATGCCTTATCTTGGCGCTAGTGAAGAAATCAAAACAAAGCCAGCCCAAAATTCTGTAAGGGATTTGAGAAGCTTAGGTATAATCCCAGATATTTTAGTTGCAAGAAGCGAAAAACCAGCTAAGGTTACAATAAAGAAAAAATTGAGTTTATTTTGTGGATTAAGTGAAGATTCTATTGCATTAATTCCGAATGAATCTTCGATTTATCAGGTGCCTTTGACTTTAGAAAAAACCGGATTAATAAACGTTATAGTCGACAAACTAGGTATTAAGGCTAAAAAACCTAAATTACAACAGTGGCAAAATGTTGTCGAACTAGCTAATAAAGATTTTCACACAAAAATTAAAGTTGGTATGGTTGCTAAGTATTTAGATAATGCAGATACATATATGTCAGTTTTTGAAGCATTAAGAGTTGCTGCTTGGTCGAATAACACGGATATTGAGATACTTTGGATTAATGCTGAGGATATGATCAGCGAACGGAAGAGGCAAAAGGCTTTGAGTGAAGTTGATGGTATTGTCGTGCCTGGTGGATTTGGCATAAGAGGAATTGAAGGAAAAATTGCTTCAGCTCAATATGCATTAAAAAATAATTTACCTTATATGGGTTTGTGTTTAGGTTTACAGGTTGCAGTGATTGCGGCAGCAAGAAATGCAGGACTTGAGGATGCAACTAGTGAAGAACTTAATCCCGAATCTAAGGATTTAGTTATATCAACTATGAACGATCAAAAAGGTAAAGAAAATACTGGTGGAACAATGAGGCTAGGAAACTATGAATGTCGACTAATTCCAAAATCTCTAGCTCAAAAAGTTTATGGAAAGAAGATTATTTTTGAAAGACATAGACATCGTTATGAATGTAATAACAAGTATAGAAATCTTTATGAGTCATGGGGAATTAAGGCAGTCGGCACATCGCCAGATAATAATTTAGTTGAAATTATAGAAGCACCTGAAAATAAATTCTTTATGGCTAGTCAATTTCACCCAGAATTTAAATCACGACCAAATAGAGTCCATCCTATGTTTGATGGCTTTATTAAGAGTTTATTAAGTTAAAAGAAAAAATTAATCTACAAAAACTTCTGTTCGTCTAACAGTTCTGCCTGTAAATCTTTTGATTTTTCTTGTCCTAAAACCAACGACACCATCTTTAGCTGCATGAATTGAATAATTCCTACTTACCATTGTGCCTTTACCAGCTCTTTTTGTTAGCCCAACTTGTCTAATGATAATTTGTCCAACTTTAACTTTTTGACCTGCGTATAATTTAACGCCAAGTCTTTTACCGGGACTATCTCTTGTATTTTTTGCTGATCCACCAGCTTTAACGTGTGACATTATTTGTTCCTAGTTAATAATATTAATTGTCTTGCTACAATTTGTCCTTCACGGTGATAGAATAAATCATCGCTATTTACAATTGAAAAACTTAATCGATTATACCCTAGTTCGGGGAAATGGTCAATAAGAGGAAGGGTTAAAAACTTTTTTGTATCTCGATCATACCAAGCCGGCAGGGCAAGAGATAATTTACCACCTATTGGAACCTGATTGTGAATGTTCTTAAGAAATTTAGATAAGATAACATCACAATTTCTAATATTATCTTTTAATCTTAAGCTGTCTGGGTAAATACTATAAGCTTGTCCTAAATAAGTTTCAGCAACTACATTATCAAATGGCTGCCAAATGAAGTTTGTCGCATCGCCAGTTTCTAATTTGAGATTATTTTGAATGGTATATTTTTCAGCAAGCCAATCCATGTTTACTTGAGAGTAATCTATCATTCTGGCTTCAAGATCTGTACCATAGGCGTTGAATTTATCAAGTAGGGCCTCCTGAAGAATAACTCCAGTTCCACAGAATGGATCAAGAACAGTAGAATTATTTTTTGGATTAGCTAAATTGATTAATATCTGAGCTAATTTCGGAGGTAGCATACCAACTTTAGAATCTCTTTTAGGACGATTGTAGTCTCTTTGTGAATAAGAGTTGATATCTTGCTCGTCAATAGTTTTTGCAATTATTACAGAATTAGGAGATTGGATTATTAAAATTTCAGCTCCTTTTTCTGAGAGTAATTTATTGTGAATGACCTGTGCTGAATTGAGCTGCAAGGAACTACTAGGTAATAGACGAACAGATTGACCATATTTTTTAATACTTTTTTTTAGTTGGATTGTTAAATTTTGTAGTTTATTTAAATTTACATTTAAACCATAAAGACTAATTCCTAAATTTAATTTACCCTCAATAGGTAGGTTTAAAAAGTTTCCAATATTTTTATGTAATATTTTTTCAATATCTAACCACGAAGTATTATTATATTCATCAATTACTTTAGCAATCTTAATTGAACCACCTAATCTTGGTAGGTCAATGTTTCCAATATCTGTTAAGACACAGTTACTGTTAATCAACTTAAAATTTTCAGCCCCATAAAGACTTTCAAGTTCAGCTAAAGCAATATTAGTTTGTCTTCCTAGAATTAATACACTACTCATATATCAATAAGTATAGCGCTTAAATAGTTTTTTTTCTGTATAATACTCTTTATATATGCGTTTAAAAAAATTTGTTATCTCTAATTGGAAAGCAATACTTAATTACATTACTATTTTAGCTTTACTGATTCTTATTTACGCTCTAAGGCATCAGTTGGCTCAAACTTTAGACGAGTTAACACATGTCAATGCAGTATTACTACTATTATTGATACCAATTCAAGCATGGAATTATTATGCGCAGGGAAAATTATTTCAAACAATTCTTCATGTTCTGGGCAATAGGCTTAAGTTGAAATATTTATTTAAGTTATCTTTGGAGCTTAATTTTGTAAATAATGTTTTTCCAAGTGGAGGCCTGTCTGGAGCTTCATATTTTGCAGCAAGAATTAGATCTCCCAAGATTACTGTTGGAAAAGCAACTTTTACTTATGTCATGAAACTATTCATGATCTTTTTTGCTTTTCAGATTCTAGTAATTGTTGGATTAATAATGCTTTCAGTTAAAGGTAACGTTAATACTTTTGTAATCTTTACGGCCTCGTTTTCCTCAGCAATTATAGTTTTTGGAACAATCCTGTTTGTATATATAATCGGTAGTGAAACAAGAATTACCAAAACATTTACATACATAACAATGTTACTGAATAGAGTAATTAATTTTATTCGACCCCACCATCCTGAAACCATAAATTTAGAAAAGGCGAAATTTGTTTTCAATGACTTCCATGAAAATTACAATGTTTTAAAATCTAACCTTAGAGATCTTAAACGACCTCTGTACTATGGATTTCTAAATAATATTACTGAACTATTATCTATTTATGTAGTTTATCTTGCATTTGGTCAATGGGTTAATCCAGGCGCAATTATTTTAGCCTACGCAATTGCTAATTTCGCAGGACTTATAGCAGTGTTGCCTGGAGGTTTAGGTGTCTATGAGGCAATGATGGTAGCTGTGATGGTCGCTGCTGGCGTTCCAGCAAACCTTAGCCTATCTGCAACAATAATGTATAGAGTCGTTAATACGGCCATTCAAATGCCACCAGGATATTATTATTGGCATAAAAGATTAAAGATTTCTAAAAAAGTCAGCAATGCAACCAACAGTTGAATTAACAGTTAGTCAATTTATTGATTCAATTAATCAGACTTTTGAATTTGCGTATCCTAATATATCGGTAATTGGTGAAGTTACTAACTTTAAAATATCTAAGGGAACATGGGTATATTTTGATCTCAAGGATGATATTGCAAGTATGCGTTGTTTTTGTAGTATTTATCAGATGTCTTTCCCATTAGAGGACGGCATGTTAATAAAAGCCAATGGTCGCCCAAAAATACATAATTTATATGGCTATAGTTTTAACATTTTATCAGTGAGTCCTGTGGGCGAAGGAACTATCAAAAAAGCTCAACAAATTCTTGAAAAAAAATTAACAGACGAAGGTTTATTCGATCTGGGCCGTAAACGAGTACTACCATATCCTCCTAAAACAATTGGCTTAATAACCAGTGGAGAATCTGCTGCATATGCTGATTTTACTAAGATTATTAATGCCAGATGGGTTGGACTAGAAATACAACTAATTAATGTCTTAGTCCAGGGAGATAAGGCGCCCGATGAGATTTGTGAAGCGATTAAATTTTTCAATGAATCATCTGATCCACCTGAGGTTTTGGTGATTACTAGAGGGGGCGGTTCTGCTGAAGATCTTTTTGCATTTAGTGTTGAAAAAGTGGTTCGATCTGTTGCAGGTAGTCGGATTCCAACACTAGTTGCAATTGGTCATGAAATAGATATCTCACTAGCAGAAAAAGCCGCAGATAAACGTGCCAGCACTCCAAGCAATGCAGCTGAATTATTAGTTCCCGATAAAAAACAAGTAATGAATCAAATTACACATAATCAAGAATCACTAAATAAATTAATCACTAACTATTTTGCTAGAAAAAAACAAGATATATTTAATATCACTGATGCTTTAAATAATAGCCTAAAGCTCAAACTAGAAAACATTAAATTTCAATTAGAATATAAGGATAACTTATTAAAAGCTCTTAGTCCTCTCGATATTCTTAAAAGAGGGTATAATATAATGAGTCAAAATAAAAGGTTGATAAGATCGGAAAAAGATATACTAAAAGGTCAGAAGGTATCGATTCAGTTTTATGAATCTAGCATCCTGGCTAGCCTAGAAAATATTGAAAAGAAAGGTTAAAAATGAGTAATAAAATTGATCAAACATATTCCGAGTTAGAGCAAGAACTCAATATACTTATT
>CAITDW010000252.1 GCA_903891235.1 uncultured Candidatus Saccharibacteria bacterium | reverse complement strand
TGTTGTATGCTTTAATAAGATTATTTTTGACTACGTTATAACCTTTTACTAAAGACTCTCCTACTAAAGTTCCAGTACCGCCTAATGCGGCTCCAATAGCCGCGGAAGTTCCACGACCTTCTTCTGTGGGAGTTGTAACCGCGCCAACAGTACCACCGGCACCGGCGGCCTCCATTGCTCTTCCACCCATGGAAGTTGCTTTTCCTAAACCCAATGCTCCTCTAAGTGCGGAAATACCTTTAGAAGCCAAAGAGTAAGGAGCAACATAAGAACCTAATTGTCCAACAGTTGTTCCAACCGGAGAAATTTCTTTGGATTTTTCTTGTATTTTTTCTGCACCACTAATTATTTTTTTACCAGTTTCCGGAGCAAATAATTCTGTTAATGCACCAGCACCTTTAGCTAATTCCGTTCCCGCACCAACTAATGCTGGAGCAAAATGACTTTTACCATATGCTTTTTTTATATCAGAATATTTATCAGGCGAAGATGAGTCTTTAGCCCAATCTGGAATATTTTTTTGTTCTGTCTTGGGCGTATCTATTACCGATGCCCCTGGTGTTTCCTTGGCCCAATCAGGAATAGTCTCAGCCATTAGGGTTTTCTCCCAAAACGCTTAATAAATAAATTTTCTGAATTTGGATTATTTTTTGCGTATGCTATATCTTCTGCTGTAGGTGTTGGAAAACCAGCTTGATTTGTTGATTTCTGCGGAGCAGAGGGTTGGTCAGGTTGTATTTCTGATACATATTTTTGATAAATTGGAGTTAATTTAGCAAGACCTGGATATCTTTCTTCAAGAATACCTTGCTCTCTAGAGAGGTAGCGTTTAGCTTCGGTAAGATTGCTTTCAAGAGCATTAGCAGTCAATCCCATCCAACCATAAATTGGATCTAATATTTTTTGTTCGGATACAGTTAAGTTTTTACCGCCCAATTTAAATTCTTCTGATTGAAACCTGGCTAATTTTTGCGCTAACTCAGGATAATTTTTTTGTAAATTTAATAAAATATTAGGAGTAAATTTATTTGTTGGTCCAATTAATTTTCTTATTTCTGGTTTTTTTAAATCATTTAAAACATCAGTAATATTAGCTAATGCAGTAAATCTAAACCGATGTTCATTATTGGTTTCTTTATCTTTTGGAAGATTTTTGGATTCACTTTTATCAGTTGATTTTTTATTTGCATTTTCTTCTGCTGCTTTTGTCCTTCTTTCCGCAAGCTTATTTGCAATATCTCTTTGATTCTGAGTATCTTTCTGTCTTTGCAAATCATTTTGTATTTTAAGTATTTGTGCAAATGTTTTTTGAGTTGCCAAATTTAAATTATTTAAATCCTTAATAACATCTTCAGCTTTTTTTATTCTTATTGTGTGAGCAAAAATACTATTTGAACCTGCAATACGAATAGCCGCCTCTGCATTTTGCATGGCCTCTAATCTACGAGTAGGATATAACTGTAAGTATTGTTGCGTATATTTATTTAATTGTTCATTGTGGGTTTTCATTTTATTGACCTCTGTTTCAAAGGTCTTCATTTCTTTTTGCCACAAATCTTTACGGCCTTTATTCCAACCGTCCATAGCACCTCTTAAGGCACCAACGGCTGCGATTGCGTTACCTTTAGCACCAGTGCCAAGCATAACTCCTAGAGTAGCTAGCATCCCACCTAATTCAGCTATGCTTACTCCGGTTTCTTGAGTAGGCTGAAAGTCAGGATATGGCAACTCTTTACTACGTTGACCACTCATAAATTCATCTAATTGCTTGTCTTGCTTAAGACTTTCTTCTTTTCTTGATTTTCTAACCTCTTCATCTACAGCCGTTTTTGCAGATTGTTCTGCCTCGGCTGATGTGTATTGGTCTTCTCTTGCAACTTTTATATTTTTAGAAGTTTCTTCTTGACCCGCTTTCATCTCTCCTATGATATCCATTGGAACCTTAGTCACATTGGAGGGAGTCATGGACGTTAAATTACGCACAGTGGCATCTGAAGCTGTGTTTTTTGGGATATCTAACTTAGTATCCGCAATAGGTTTAGGTACTGCTGGAAGTTTTAATTCAGCCATTATTGCACCGGAGTAGTTGGTCTAGTCGGTTGTCCACCAAACATACTGGTTATAGAACCCGTCATACCCTGTAACATCTGGGCTAATTGTTGGTCACCAGTAAGGCCCATTTTAATAGCGTTTTGAACGTATGCGTTACCTTGACTATATAAGTCTTGGCCGGCTTTTAACTGTGCAGACAATAATTGATTTCTAAATGCTTCTAATTGAGTAGCCGCTTGCGCTGCCCCAACACCGCCACTCTTGGCTTGTGCTGATGCTAACTGAGCCTGTGCAGCCTGATATTGTTGTTGTTGTGCGTCACCTAACTGCCCCTGTTG
>CAITDW010000251.1 GCA_903891235.1 uncultured Candidatus Saccharibacteria bacterium | reverse complement strand
TTTTTGTTTTTTTTGTTAATCTTTTACTACGTTATGGCTGAAAAACAAAGAAAGACTGTAATTCAGGATAAACTCTTTTTTGATTTTCCAAGAGTTATACCTAAGAATGTAGCTGGTTACCCTTTTAAGTCACTAGAAGCTTCAAAAAGAAGACGTAAAAGAAATGATGAGTACGGAATTGGTGCTAGGGGCAAAGGTTTTCTTAAAGCTACAAAAAATTTATGGATACCTTATTCTGCTGGTGAAAATTCAACTGTGGTAAATGTTCCAGAGCCAAAAATTGTCAGGGATAAATATATTATTAAAAAAAGACTTGAAGAAAAATATGAGGATAGCGAACTTAGCCCAACAACAATAAAGAATTGGGCTCATTTTTGTGCAATTGGTACAGAGAAAGCCCTACGTATAAAGTTTCGTAATTACCAGATAGATGCTTTGCAGCAAATGTTTTATCTGTCTCAGGCCTTAGATGTAGAGAATAGGTCCTATTCCAAAGAGAGTATTATGGAAAACGATTTAGCTATTAATGGGCTGAAATGGTATTTAGTTATGCTCAAAAGTTTTAGCGGTAAGACTGATGATGGATCTAGTCTGGCAGTCAGAAAATGGGTTCAGCCTCGTTGGACAAAAGTTGTAGATAAAGAAATGAATTTAGCCAATAATTACTTAGACTCACTCAATAATGAAGAATTATTTTTAATATATGAAGAATCCTTCTATAACAACTGGTGTCGTCAGATGTATTGGGGTGAAGTCAACACTGAACATAAAAAATACCTAAGAAAAACTAATAATATAGAGCCAGATTATGTTGAGGTGCCAATAGAGATATATGAAAACGACCTATTTGGTCAAGAATTTTAATTTAGATTAAATTGAAAAATCTAAAACAGACGTCGAAATTGCTTCAAATGGTTTAGTCGGATTTTGCATCCACCAAACGCTTGCATGAGCTGCAACTTTGTTTTCCAGGCTAGTATCCTTAGTTATTTGAGTAATACTGATTTTGCCTTTTTGGGTTACGAAAACCTTATCTTCATGTATTAATGCGACCATCATTGGATATTTAATAGAAAGAGTATTAAGTGCGGCTTGAAGATGAACTTGATCCATTCTGGTCGTTAATGGTTTTTCTAGCCTTAAATTAGTCGTAATTTTTTGGAGTTTGGCAAAAGTAGTTACAATTAGTAGGTTATTTCTTTGTGCTAGGTTTCTCGGTCCGGCTAAGTAGTTATCTATTGAATCGCCAGTTAAAACTAGCGGCAATTTAGTTCCTAAGATTTTCTCAATAACGATGGCTGTTTCGCTATTATGTCCAAAATCTCCAGACAGAAGACTTATATTTGCCCACTCCATTTCTTCCATGATCTCAGCTAGGCTATTAGCTGCGAATGCACCACTCGGATTAGATGTAGTAAACTCTGCCGCTGGAAAGATTTTTGAAATAAGAGGCCTCAATTTATCTGGCATGATAACTCGCAATGATCCAGCTCCAGCTTTTTCGGCTTCGTTATAGCATTCAGCTGGAGAACTAAATCCATGCAAATTCCCACCAATTATTAATAGTTTACCGGCGTGTAATTTTGATTCAGGTCTTGACCATATTAAATCTGGGTAAAGTGGCGTAGATTTTGTTTGTCGATATATGTAGTTTTGTTCCATATCTTATATATTTATAGTTAGGCTGACAGGACAATGATCGCTACCTAAAATTTCTGGGTGTATTTCAGCCTTAAGGATATTCTTTTTAAGACTTTTCGATGCTAAAAAGTAGTCAATTCTCCAGCCAATATTTCTCTCTCGTGCTTTTGCCCAATGTGACCACCATGAATAATGTCCATTACCTTTAGTAAAGATTCTGAAGCTATCTATAAAACCAGCTGCTAAAAATAAATCAAAGCCTTCCCTTTCCTCAATGGTAAAACCTTTTTTGCCGACATTTGGTTTTGGATTGGCAAGATCATCTTCGGTGTGGGCAACATTCAAGTCTCCACAAAATATAACTGGTTTGGTTTTTTCTAAAGCTTTAAGATAATCTAGAAATGCTTTATCCCACTGCTCATGTCTTAGCTTGAGCCTAGATAGATCATCCTTAGCATTAGGAGTGTATACAGTCACAAGAAAATAATTAGCATATTCAGCAGTTATTACTCTTCCCTCACTATTAGGATTTCCATAAGAGTCGTCGCTCAAGTTATATTTTATGATTAAGTCCTCAGACAATCCGTTGATCACTTCAATTGGTTCAACTTTAGAGAATACGGCAGTACCAGAATAACCTTTTTTATCTGCAGAGTTCCAATATTCATGGTAACCATTTAAATCTACTTCTACTTGTTCCCTGTTTGCCTTTGTTTCTTGTAGGCAAATAATATCGGGCTTGAGTGAATTTATAAATGGTTGGAATAAACCTTTACGCTCTACCGCCCTGATTCCGTTTACATTCCAAGAACAAATTTTAGTCATATCTAAAATTAAGTATAGCTAATAGGACATAAACTTGCTAGAATTATTAATTAATGAGCTATAAAAGAGTCCTATTAAAACTTTCAGGTGAACAACTTGCTGGAAAATATGATTCAGGCATTGATCCTATTTTTGGAGCATGGCTGGCAAATGAAATAAAAAAAGCTAGTAGCGATGGAACAGAAATTGTCATCATGGTTGGTGGCGGCAATTTTATTCGTGGAGCACAAATAGCAGGACACGGTATAGCAAGAGTGACGGCTGACCATATGGGTATGCTTGCGACCATGATTAACGCTCTTGCCTTAACTGACATTTTCGAAGCCAATGGACTTCAAACTCGTTGCTTATCTAATATATTCGCTGAGCAAGTGGCTGAAAAGTTTATTCACAGACTAGCCAATAAACACATAGATAGTGGTAGAGTCATAATCGTTGCCGGTGGTACAGGAAGACCATATCTAACGACTGATACAGCTGCTATTGAAATAGGTCTTGAGCTGGATTGTGAAGTTGTTCTAAAAGCAACTAAAGTTGATGGTGTTTACGATAAAGATCCTGCTCAATACAATGATGCGACTAAAATTCCCAAACTAACACATCAGGAAGCATTGGAACAAGAAAATATTAAAGTCATGGATCAAGCTGCACTTGGACTAGCTCTAGAACATAAAATGCCAATTATAATATTCGATAGTTTGGCTGAAGGTAATATTGTCTCAGCAATTAAAGGTGAAAAAGTTGGAACTCTAATAGGATGATTATTAAATCAGGAATTTTTTATGTATAGATATGAAGCTAGACATGAGCCCGACCCAAGGTTTGAAGTCGGAACAGCCGAGTTACCATTAAAGGGCGAAGATACAAGTATTGTAAGAGATGAAATTGGTTTATTTGGAGTTTTTGATGGTGCCGGTGGTAGTGGTGAGGGTGGTTTTGCAGCAACTCTTGCTAGCGCAGTATTCAACGTTGCAATGATTAAAGATGAGATTTATGAAGCTGCAGATAGTTTAGACAATCAAATTACTAACTTAGTTGGTTTATTGCAGGATGCTAGTAAAATAGTTTCAAAATCGACTGACGGTGTGACTACTGGAACTGTCGCTAGGGTTATTCAAGTTAAAGAAGACGATACGGTCTTATCTTATTTAGTATGGGCTTCTGCTGGAGATTCAAGAATATATTTGTATAGGGATGGTGAAGCTAGTCAATTATCTCACGATGAGGGTTTTGGGCATCATATAAGTAACTATCTCGGACATGCCCCAAATAGTAGTGAGCCAAAGATTGTCGAACAGTCTGGATTCATGAGAGTCATTCCTTCGGATAAAATTATCCTAGTAACTGATGGTGTAACTGGCGACAAGGAACCAGATTTATTAAGTGATGAACAAATAGCGGCAGTTTGTGATGATGAACCTCAAAATGTGGCTCAACGCCTTCTCGATATCTCTACAAAAAATGACGATAAAACAGCCCTAGTTGTTGAAATAAAATAGTCTAATAAAATATGGCGGAGAGGAAGGGATTCGAACCCTTGGTCCAGTTTGACCCAGACACACGCTTTCCAAGCGAGCCAGTTAAACCACTCCTGCACCTCTCCATTAATAGCAATTTTAATTATATCTCAAATAATAATTAAAAACACCTTGCAAACTGTTGAAATAAAACTGTACAATATACTTTACAATATGTCTATCATAGAACTTAAAGATTTAAGCAAGATCTATGGCTTTGGAGATGCTACAACTGTGGCTCTAGAAGAAGTCTCTTTGAGTATTCAGGAAAATGAATTTGTCGCTTTTATGGGTCCAAGTGCCAGTGGCAAGTCTACCTTAATGAATATTATTGGATTACTCGATCGACCAACTTACGGTAACTACGTTTTAAATAAAAGAATTGTAGATAGAATACGTTCAACCAGAAGAGCTAAAATTAGAAGAGATACCATTGGATTTGTATTTCAGTCGTTTAATCTTCTGCCTCGACTAACTGTCCTAGAAAATGTTGCACTGCCCCTAGCCTATAAAGGAGTTAGTCTCAAACGAAGAAATAAGATTGCTGAAAATATGCTGGAGAGAGTTGGTATGGCTGATAAGAAATATTTTTACTCTAATCAACTTAGTTCTGGCCAGACACAATGTGTATCGATAGCTAGAGCGCTTGTAAATAGTCCTAAAATAATTATAGCCGATGAGCCAACTGGTAATCTAGATAGTGTTTCATCTAGACTTGTAATGGAGCTATTTACAGAAATCAATAGAACTGGTAGTACGATTTTACTAGTCACCCATAATCCTGAAATAACTAAATATGCTTCGAGAGTTATTTATATGCATGATGGCTCGATTGTTCTTGATGAAGAATCTAAGGTTGGTGAAGTTTCAACTCACGCCAAAAAAATGGTTCGTAAATCTACTAAGAAAACCTTTGAAGATGATCTAAAGGGCGTCTCAACTTTAATGGATGCAATTCCGCAAAAAAATAATAATACTAAAAAATATAGCCCCAAAAAGAAAAGTAAAAAAACAACTCGTAAGAAAAAAAATTACGTTAAGAGGAAAAAATAATGACTATACCACACAGAGACGATATATCGCTTGCTCTTCGATCAATCAGGTATTCGAAGACCCGTAGTTTATTAACCGTTCTTGGTATTGTTATTGGTATCGTATCGGTGGTTACCATAGTTTCTATAGCTAAAGGTATCGAAAGCCAAGTTACCGGACAGATTAATGCCTCTGGTAAAGATATTATTTTAGTTAAACCTGGTCAGGTAAATAAAACCAGTTCCAAGGACATTTTAGGCGGCCTTAACCAACTGTCAAGCCTCAGTAGCATATCTAATTTAACTCAAAACGATGTTAATAGTGTCGCATCATCTAAGGGAGTTGTTTCGTCAGCGGCTCTTAATATAGTTAGTGGTCAGGTTAAGAGCGATAATGGAAAATTCTCAAGTGTGGTTGTCGGAGCCGGTAATAATTTCCTTAGCTTAGTTAATCAGAAAATTGCTTACGGTGAATATTTTAGTCCAACTTCAAGTGATGTTTATCAGGCAGTAATTGGTGCAAATCTAGCCTATCCTATTTTTGGTGAAAAAATACCACTTGGTCATTCGTTTATTTTTCATGGTAAAACCTTCATAGTTAGAGGGGTCTTTAGCAATATTCAAAGCGCCCCATTTAGTGTAAATACCAACTTTAATAATGATATATTTATTCCCTATGCAACGGCTGAAGATTTAACGAACAACACGGCTCCAATTTATGAAATAATTGCTAAGTCTAATGATCAGGCATTAGTTGATCAAGTTCAAAAGAATATTAATCAAAACCTATTACAATTGCACGGTGGCCTACAGGATTTTACAGTTTTAAAACAAAGTCAAAGTTTAGCTCTAACTACTCAAGTGCTTAATTCAATTACTTATTTAATTTCAATTGTGGCGGCGATATCTTTACTTGTTGGTGGTGTTGGTATTATGAATATTACTCTGGTATCTATCACGGAAAGAACCAAGGAAATTGGTATTAGAAAAGCGATTGGCGCTACTAATACTCAGATATTAATCCAATTCTTAGTTGAATCAAGCGTCCTTAGTCTTTTTGGAGGAATTGTTGGAGTTATATTATCTTTCATTGTCGACTATATCTTAATTCTTACTACTACACTATCTCCAAAAATAGATTTGCCGGTTCTTGCAATAGCTTTTGGAGTATCATTTGGTATTGGTATAGTTTTCGGCTCCCTGCCCGCTTTTAAGGCAGCAAGAAAAGACCCTATTCTTGCACTTAGATACGAATAGTATTAAAAAAGATGCTTACTATAGTAGTACCAAAAATGCTTCATAATTAGTAAAAAGATTAATAAAAGCCATAAGACTAAGATGTCTAGATGATGTTTTGCTATAAAACTTCCGATAGGTTTAAGGTTTTTTGGCAATCTTAAGTTACCGTGATAGAAGTTATAATATGATGTATACCAAAAAGTAGTAATAGTTATTGCCCAGGTTACAGCGCATAGTGGACATAAATCATTGATTCTATATATACTTTCGAAAAACAGCCAATGACAGAATATGACCCCAAAAATACCTCCAGCCTCTAAGCCAAGCCAGTACCATTTTTTTAATTTAGCACCTGCAAATAAGGTCATTCCAGTGGTTATGAGAACAGTAAAACCGACAAGGCCAATATACGGATTTGAGAAATTGAAAGCTTTACCTTGTTTTGAGGAGATAACACTACCACAAGATACTACTGGATTAAGGTTACAGCTAGGCTGATAGTTTGGATTTTTTGCAATCTGACTTTCATCATAAAGAAGCGTTCCAGACATAACGAGTCCAATTACTCCAGCTAAAACTAAAATAAAAGGAATGATTATGTCAATTTTCAATCCTCTGGGTTTTGTCTGAGTCATTATTAATAATTATACCTTATTTTATATTTATTCAGTACATTTTCCACTGCTAACCTTAGATGGATTAGACTCGGCTTTAATTAGGGCTTTTTCAATTTCTGGCATTGTGATAGCGTAGCCTTGATCCTCGTATACTGTAGATTTGGCGAAGATGAGTCCCTCGACTTGACCACTTGAACCAATGAATGGTCCACCAGAGTTACCGGGTTCTATATTGCCTTCTAGAACTAGAATATTTCTTTTAGTGATGCCTTGGCCATATATGTTTTTACCGGTTGCATCAATTTGCTCGATAATTGCAGCCGTTTTAGCCTGCAAGCTGTGACCACCTGGGTATCCCATAATTGCTCCGATAGTGCCACCATATACTTTCTCGGTATCTATTGTTAGTGGCATACCCTTGAGATCACTTGCGCTTAGAACAGCAACATCTAAGCCCGGATCGAAATAGATTACCTTAGCTCTATGCTGACCGTTCTGATCATAGATATATGGTGCATAGATTCCTGCTACCACATGTGCATTCGTAATAACTAAATCATGAGCGGCCACAAAGCCTGATCCTTCTACGATACCACCACAACCTATGCCTTCAATCTTTACGACTGATGCTTCATTTTGATTTACAGAATTATTTAGTGAGTTAGAGCTATTAAGTTCAATATGTTTACTGACGACCGGTTCGTTGCCAATAAAAGCTAATGGGAAACCATTAGGGGCTATAATATTACCAATTTTAGATAATAAATCTGGAGCATTAGGTAGGCTTTTATCAAGACCTCCAATGATGGTAGATTGTTGAATTTGAGATTTTAAATTTTGATTTGGAAACTGAATAAAGATTGCAGCGATTAACCAAATAACAATCAAGGCCCCGATTAATCTTAGGGCTCCACCAAGTATCCGATCAGTTTTTACAAGTTCCTTTTTTACAAATTTCTGTCTAAATAGATCACCAGTGAATTCTCCAATCGTTAAAATAGTAAGTATAAAGATAGCCATTAAAACAATTGCCCAAATAGATTTACTATTTGGATTTGAAATATGTCTAATTATTAGTGGAATCAATAAGGCGCCAAGAAATATACTAAGAATAAAACTAGATGTTGCAAAAATCTCTCTTATGAATCCAATTCTTGAGCCTCTGAAAAACATTAAAAGGAGGATTAGGACAATG
>CAITDW010000250.1 GCA_903891235.1 uncultured Candidatus Saccharibacteria bacterium | reverse complement strand
AAGTGATATATAATGAAGATATATTAAACTAAATCCTAATCGAAAGGTTCAAATCAATGTTAAAATCTCTAAAAATAAAATTAATGACATTATCAGCCATTATTGCTGTAGTCGTACCATTAAGTATTACTAGTATAACTTATGCCGCCACTGCTGATCCTGGAACCTATAATCTAACTAATTCTATTTCAACTAATGGATGCAACGGAACTGCCGCATCATCTAACACCCAAGTAGATTGTACGACTGCTGGTAGTGGTCTCTCTAATATCGTGACTCAAGTCCTAAATATATTTTCATGGGTAGTCGGTATCGTAGCGGTAATTATGATCATAATTGCTGGATTTAGATATATTGTCTCAGGTGGTGAAGAAGCCGGGGTGAGAGGTGCTAAAAATGCTATAATTTTTGCTATCGTGGGACTAGTTATTGTAGCTATAGCTCAAATAATAGTACAGTTTGTTATTACAAAGACAACTGCTAATATTACAGGATAAAAAAATTGTTTATTTTAAAAAAGCTCCTTCATAAAGGAGCTTTTTTAAAATCTATATTTTTTGTTTAAAGAATTTGAATTTTCTTAACAGTATCTTGCTTTACCTTTGCAAAACTAATAGTTAACACCCCGTCTTTTAACTGAGCTTCAATTTCATCTTCTTTAACAGAAACTGGGAGCGCAATGCTTCTTGAAAACTCACCCCAATAACATTCTTGTACAAAATAGTTCTCAACATCTTCTTCATTGCCTGCCGATAAAGTTCCTCTGATGCTCAAAGTGTTATCTGAAATACTTACATCCAAATCACTTTTGTTGACACCAGCAGTTCTAGCCTTAACGACTAATTTTTCTTTTGTCTCGTATACATCGACTGCTAGTTGACCTGGCAGCGCCTCTTCTTCATCCCACTCTTCATTGGTTGCTTCTGGTGCCCCACTAGTCTGATTGTCTGCTGGTACATCTTCGTCACCCAAAAATGCTGCAGTTAATTCATCCTCTTCCATCAAAAGGTCATCGTCTCGATTGTTTCGAGCCATATTGTTACCCTCCATTGATTATTTATTCTAACTAATTACTTTTTGTATTAGTTTAAGTATATCCATAATCCAACAATGAATCAATAAGTTATGCTTATATTTACAACACATTAATCACAACACTTGTTGTTATTAATATTTTATAGGTGAAAAATTATAAAAACTTGGTATAATTTAGTCTTGCTAGGAAGGGTCGCATAGTGGTCGAGTGCACTTGTCTTGAAAACAAGAGAACCGGAAACGGTTCCGTGGGTTCGAATCCCACCCCTTCCGCCAGCTAAATGTTCTAGTAAGGAGAGGTACCCAAGTGGCTGAAGGGGACGGTTTGCTAAATCGTTAGGGGGGCGAGAGTCCCCGCGAGGGTTCGAATCCCTCTCTCTCCGCCAAGAAGAGAATATAAATAAATCTTTGCATCTATATATGGTGTAGAGATTTATTTTTTTTATCCTGAAATATTATATAAAGATCCTACAGTACTTCCCTGTTTTTCTTTAGGTTTTAATGGTATCTTACTAAAGATAAAAATACATACTGAATAGCATAAATAACGAATTAGTCTCATTTGCCCTTTGAGACAATACGTTTGTACCATAATATTATTAAGACTATTTTTTAATAAGTAGAATAAAACCATTTGTTTTATTCAAAGGCTCAATCCATCCCTGTCTTTTCAAATCGTTAACAAGATTAATGTTATCTTGACTATTTTGAACCAACACGCAAGTAATGTTATATTTTTTGAATTCTTGTTTTTGAAAACTACCATTGTTTAAAACAGAAAAATAATCAGATAAATAACTGCGCTGGTTTGGAATTTTCCAAGTTGTCATGTTGCCGGCTATGAAGATTTTTTGCTCAGGTAACTTCCATATAAGATAACCACCATAATTGTATGAATTGAAAAGATTACCTCTACATTGATGAACCTTGAGGTAATTAATAGCCTCGTTTGGATATCCTGACAGTACATTGCCGAATGAAGTATTACCTAATGCAGCAAAATAAATCTCTGCGATAATAATAAAATAACCTATATAAAAAAGTTTTGGAATTTTTTTGGAATATTTTTTGTTAATTAATTCGGATGAGTAACCATCTAAATCTTTAAGAGCTGCAACCACAAATAATGGCACATTTCTAACAGCAGCAAAACTAAAGATAAAAAACAAGAAACCAAGCCCTAGATATTTCTTTATGTTTTTAAGATCAAATATCGCAAAGCCTAGGAGCCAGATTAAATAAAATAAATAACAAAATATTGGAATAGCAAATTGCTTCCATTCATTAATATACTTATGCAGTTCGTTATCTGAAATTGTCTGATATACCTCTATGTATAGATTGAAGCCATAAGGATTAATAAGAACAGCCAGACTACTTAGTAAGAATATTAATAACCATAACTTACTTTTCTTCTGAATTGTAAAATACAGGATAACAGCCAGGCCTAAGATAAATCCGCCATGTAGATTAGCCCAAAAGATAAATAATAGTGGAAGTGCATATATAAGCTTGTTATTTTTCCATTTACTAAGACTTATAATGATTGCAAAAAACAGAAGAGTAAATGCTATTGGTCTGAACTGCATAAAATTTAAATATGCCAAGACTGCCGGTAGCAAAATGGCAAGTCTAATTCTATCCCTAAATAAACATATACTTGCTGCCCAAATTAATGCAAAAAAAGTCGTTAAAAGATATATACCGCCTAATTTATACAGAAAAGCAGTAATAACGTCGTTGCCCCACTCATGATTAATCCATATAAAATTAGAAGCAGTATAACTAAATGGGTCTTTAACCGGAATACCATGATTTAAAATATATAAACCAGATGTTAGATGCCAACCAAAGTCTGGATCTAATTGTTCAAAAAGAAAAAGCCAAATAATTGCATAAATAAAAACTAACTTTATGATAGTGATGAGTTTTTTGTGTGAATGAATATAAACTAAACAGGAATTATAAAATAACGAAAAACGAGGCTTAAAGACACTTCTAAACATATATTGATTCAATTATAACCTAGTTATCAACGTTATTTATTCAATTAACTCAATATAGATTTATATTATTTTGTAATTTTTATGAAAAAAAATGTAATATGTATATATGGCAGAAAAAACCAAAGATAAACCAGGTATGCACCAAGCTAAAAAACATAAATCAAAAATATCTAAAACTCAGGATAGTTCGAAGGCAGACAAAGCTCTAGATCATGATTGGATTGGCCCAGAATATGTCTATAACGAGAAATCTACAAAATGGTATCTGTATGCTTCTCTAATCACAATTGTACTGATAATTGGTTTTTACTTTTTAACAAAAGAAATAATAACATCAATTGTTATTATTCTATTTGCAAGTGTTTTTGTCTATTACGCAGCCAGAAAGCCCAAACAACTTCATTATAAAATTGATCAACACTCTATTGAGATAGATAATAAAACTTATTTAATGAGTGATTTTAAGTCATACTCAATTGCTGATGAAGGTAAAATTATTAATATATCTTTTAGTCCAATTAAAAGGTTTGCTCCAGTATTGCCAATCTATATCAACCAAGATGATTCAGATAAATTATTTGCTCTACTTAGCCAGACACTACCCTATAATGAAGAAAAACGAGATGTTGTTGATAATTTCTTCGAAAGAATTAAGTTTTAGTTTATAAATTAAACTTTAGTGATATACTTTAAGCATAAATATATTGGCCCCAAAAGAGCTATAAAAAATGCAAGAAACAAAAAAAAATAATTCAGAAACTAATCATAAAACACCTGAGTATTATGATGTGATGCAGTATTTTACTAAAAAAACTATCATAGTAATATCTATAATTTTTCTACTCCTTATAATTTTTCTATATTTATTCGTGTCACCCAAATTTGTCCAAGTACAAGTATCGAATCAGAATATGAAATGGAACCAGAGCTACTCAGATTTTTCAACATCAATATCGAATAATTTTAATAGCTATAAACTACCAATCAAATTTTCGAAAGACACCGTTAAATATTATTCCACGTCAACTATGGGGTTTGAATTTGATCAAAATAAAGAAACTGATCAATTAAAAACAATCAAAAGCAACCTAAAAAATAGACTCGAGATTTGGAAAAAACACAATTTAGATATCGCATACACTGTTAATAAAGATAAGTTCAATAAATTTCTGCAAACCAATCTAAATATAGTAATTCAGCCACCCGAAAATGCTAATCTCAGCCTAGATAGTAGTGGTCAAATTGTCCTAAGCAAAAGTGCAAGTGGTCACGAATATGGAATTTCTGATGGGTTAATTCAAATATCTAATCACATTATGCAACTTAATAAGAGTGCTATAAGCCTTAAAGTTATTAATATTAACCCGGTAATATCAACTACTCAATTAAAGTCACAGGAGTATAAGATAAATAACATACTGAAACAACCAGTCACAATATCTATTGGCAATAATCAGATTAGTGTCCCTGAGACTCAGGTAGCTCCTTGGGTCAATGTCGCCATAAATCAAAAAAACGGTATAGTCAGCATATCTATTAATCAGGATAATTTAACCAAATATATTCAATCAATTACGTCAAAGTATAATCATAAAGTTATAAATCAAGTCGATATTACAAACTCAGATGGCACCACGACATCAATAACACAAGGTCAAAATGGAACATCTGTTACTGGTCAGTCCTTAGCGATAAGTAGTATCATGAGTTCATTATTAGAGAGTAAGCCTGCAGTAGTATCGTTGAACCTAACGACAACCCCATTTAGTACAACTACTTCCCTAGACCAAAATAAATGGATTGAAATAGATTTGACTATTAAAAAAATGTATATATATCAAGACAATAAGATTATTAAGACATTTTTGGTTAGCGCTGGTAAGCCATCAACCCCTACTCCTATTGGAACATTTCACATTTTATCTAAGATTGCGCTTCAAACCATGGTTGGAGCAGATTATGTTCAACCTAATGTGCCTTGGATAAATTATTTTAAAGCAGGTGGTTATGCAATTCATGGAAACTATTGGCGGCCAGCAACCTGGTTTGGTAGCATCAATAGCTCTCATGGTTGTGTGGGCTTAATGGTCAGCGATGCTGAATGGGTTTATGACTGGGCACCTTTAGGAACAACAATTGTAACCCACAATTAACCTTATCTATTATTTTTGTACTTTAGGCACAAGAATTGCATAGAGTATAATTGCATCAACTATCAATATGATAATTGACCAAATTGGATAAATTGGTAATGAAGCTACACTGGACAACATGCTTAGAACTAAAACTATACTTGCAAAGAATCTTCCCCAAGTGTCACCATGAGCCAAGGAAATACCTGCTGAGATGACAATAATTCCACCAATTATATTGATCCAACCCCATTTTGTATAATCAAACAACCAAACATTACCGGCTGCTTGAACAAACAAGGTATGACGCCCAAGATCAGCTATGCCTTCTAAAACATGAAATAAACCATTGAATAATAGTAAAAAGCTAGCGAAACCAACCCATCCAGACCAACCACTTACAGTATTAAGTTTTGTTGCCATGATAAATCTCCTTTAATTATAGATTAATATTAGGCCTATTCTTTTATTTTTACAATACATTT
>CAITDW010000249.1 GCA_903891235.1 uncultured Candidatus Saccharibacteria bacterium | reverse complement strand
CCAATGATTACTAACGCAACAACATAAATGAGTGGATTGTTTAATGGGTTCTTACTGACAACAGGTTCGTTAGCAATTGATACATTTGGCTTCACCTCCTCTTGCTTTAGTTTAGAAACTCTGGCGCTTAGGTATTGCGCTCTTGCCTTTGCCTCATCGCCATTTGCTTCAGCAAATGACTTAGCCCATAGCCCTTCATTCTTGTTTGTTGAATTTAATTCAGCTAAAGCCTGTTCCCATAATTTTTCATCATCCACTTGTAAGGCGCTGTTTTGAATTGCTACAGAATTTAATGGCTTGAACTTTCTCCAAATAAAACCTATAGCAAAACCTATAGCAAACCAAACAATAGCAAGCACTACTGAGCCAATGTAAAAATCTAAATCGCTTTTATTAAATGATGGGTTTGTCAAAATTGAAACGCCCATCAACCAAGCGCCTACCCACCTGCCTGCTTTAGTAGGTGTATCAATAGTCTTTCGTGTTAAGTTAAGCGTTATCAACTTAAACAAGCAAAAAGCAAATGCCCCCCTTATTAAAATAGTCACCAACGCACCTGTAGCCGCACTACCTACATCAATGTTTTGCGCCACAGCTGAACAGCTATATAAAATCATTGCTGTAATAATAAGTTTTGTTTTTTTCATAAACACTCGTTTGAATAAAAATTATTGCTTAGTGAGTTTGCGGAGTAGTCATAAACAATTCTAAAATTAAATCATTTACTTTTAACTCTTTCTTGCCCTTTTTATTTTCTGAGAAATAAAACTTCAATGCTAAATCTAATACTCTCCTCTGCCACCAACCAGAATCTCTAGCCCTCTTCCAAGTTACCTCGTCTAATATTGTTGGATAAGGCATTTGATATTCAGATAGCAAACTCCAATTTCTCTCTAATCCATCCTGTAAAGCATTCACATATTGAGTCAACATTTCATCAGGCTCATCATTCAACTTCATACCAAGCATAATGCCTGCTGAAATGTTGTAAATTGGTAAATCAGGTATTGTGAAAAATAGTATGCGTGAAGCTAAAGCATAGTGGTTTCCATCTTGCTGTAAAGATGATGCGGTAAAAATACCTTCACTTAGTTTTTTAATTAATTCAATACCAATTTCAGAATAATTTTTTTCGGTATTTTCTAAATTCCATCCCTTATATCGTTTAGCAATTTCACTATCAATTACGGCAATGCCTTTTTGATAATCTATATTAGATTTTCTTGTATTCACAACATACAGCTTGCCTATGGATATAAAGTCTTCAATGCTCTGCGTGGGTATTGAAAAAGTTGTTTTGAGATTGCTCACCTTTTTATAAAAGGGAGTGGCAAAGATATTCATAATATCTTCATCACTCATTCTTTTGCTCGCTACTGTAGTGCGTGAGTTTTTGACAACGCTCCCTACAATCTCTTGCTTCTTACCTGTTTCATAATTAACCCCCCTCCACAAATCACGCGCACACAAATCAGCCAAGTCCAGCAATCCTTTTGTAAATGTTGGTGCTTTAATACGCTGTAATCTTTTAGCCATTTGTAGCCTCGTAAATTAGATTTAATTATTAAAACTTTAACCTAATCAAAGAAAATTAGAAGCTTTCTACACACTTTGGTACACACCAGAATTTGAGTGTTGATTTATATAGGTTTTTTTAGTGTGTTTTTTCTTTTAATCCGTTG
>CAITDW010000248.1 GCA_903891235.1 uncultured Candidatus Saccharibacteria bacterium | reverse complement strand
TGGAGAGTCTTTTTGTTTTGTTGCCAATCTATAATGATATCAATAGTATTAGTTTAAATATTTAGGTATTGACAAATAAAGTTAAGCATTATATAATAGTTAACATGAATACACCTATCCAACAGCTTGAAAGAAGTTATGGTAATTTTCCTCGTGAACACCAGTTTTCGGCTATAGAAGACTTAGAACGAGGTGCAGACAACCCTGAATTAGATGTTTTTTTTGGTGCTGCCGAGAAGATTGTTGCACAGTGGACTGGTGATAAGTTCGCTGGCTTATACTTGTATGGTGAACCGGGCACAGGTAAGACACATGCAGCTATAGGTTTAGCACGAACTCTCCATGAGACAGGGGCTGCCATCCACTATCGCCATGTACCTTCTTGGCGACCAAATAAACGAGTAGTGGATGGCGAATTTGGTGATGGGCGAACTGAAGAAATTGAGCCACATATAGCGGATTGGATGGGTCCCGATTACAGCTATGAAAGTCTATCACCAAAGCCATTTCCTACTTCACGATCTGATAATTTTAGCAGGACCCATGAAGAAGTACATGATAAGAGTGTCTTGATTCTTGACGACTACAAGCCGTTTGCTCGTAACTACGTTGCAAGTGCTATTGAAGCGGCAAGTCAGTACGGTGGTTTAGTGGTGATTACTTCTAACTATAATGATCCATTCAAAATACTTGAAGAAACACCTGAAGAAAAACAGAAGATTAATCGTATGGACGCACTTACAAATCTTGTACCCACAGACCAGGCAACCAGTATCTCAGGTATTGCTAATGTAATGCGTGGTGAACAAGCTGCAAAGCGAGACGCACTACGGAGTAGAGTGGCAGCCTCTTTCAAGTTTATTCAGTTTGAGGGTGAAGACCGACGCATACAGTCAAGTTTCTGGAACGATTAAAACCGCTAATTTTTGCTTTTATTACAAATATATTCAATTCATGCGTTATAATTAATTAAGTAATTAATTTAAAAGGAGATAGACATGGTTACAGGATATTGCGTTAAATGCAAAGAAAAAGGAGTTGAATTGTCAGCACCAGGGATTTACCAAACTGCTAAAGGTGGTTTTATGGCAAAAGGAAAGCATGAGAAATGCGGCACAACTGTTTGTGCAATGATGTCAAAGGACAACGCCGAAAAAGCAATGAAAGACGGCGCAACAAAAGAATACTAAGCTTTTTTAGTTAAGCTTAATATTTTAATAACGATTTTGCACTAAAAATCGATAAAATTACCACATTTATTTGTGGTTATTTTATTTATATTAACTATCCTAGTCTTTCTTCATTGCTTGATATATAGAAGCTTATGGCCAATCTAAATAGAAGTATTGACTACTAAGAATTGCTATTTAAGCGTGTAGGTCGCGGTGGATTTTAGCGCATATTTTACAGCTTGGTTGACTATTTGTTGAGCAAAATAAGAATTATTGTCAGCTACGTCTCCAGAAGGGATACTATAACCGAGTTCTTCATCTAGTTTTTTGGCCCGAGCTATAGCTTCCACTTCAGGTATATCGAAGGATTCTAAATCGTACTGATTAATACCAAAATTACCATCACAATTGGCATGAATTACTGCAAAAGGACTTTCTGGATTGTCGTCCTCACCTGCTCTAATTCTCTCTATTTGACCTTGAATATCATCATTTACAGCTAATTGTCGTGATCTTTGTAGCTCTATTCCTCCCAATATAGTTCCTTTTTTGCTTACTGGACTCCATATTTCCCTTGCAACTAATATTCTAGTAATTCCTCTTAAAACCACAGTTTTAAGAGAATATCTTTGTACAGAAGAATCATAATCATTATAATCCTCGAATCCATATTGAGTCTGCATAGTATCAGCTTCAGATTGTGCCAATTGTGTATCATCATGAATACTCATTATCGATGCACTAGAACCATATATGTCTGATTTTGAACAAATAACAGCATTGGTTTCATCAGAAAAACTTGAGCCTGTTTCTAAATAAGACTGTATTTCATCTATACTGCCTTTAAATTCGCTGAATACATTTAATTTTTCGCTCATTATATTCTCCTTTTAATAAATTACATTATACATTATACAATATTTAATCAGTTATGTCTAGTATATAAGGTTACAGAAAATATCGATCTGATTACCCAAGACTACTCAATAATGTAATCTTTTATTAATAAAGTACTTGTTTGATATGATAGTTCTTATGGAAGCATCGGTTAAAATAAAGAATCTGTCTATTACTCTTGGTGGCACAACAAAAGCTCTTAGGAATATAAATGTGGATCTTCCTATTGGTAAATCTATTGGTTTTATCGGCCCTTCAGGAGCCGGTAAGACCACTCTCATCAGAAGCATTGTTGGGAGACAACAGCTAACATCAGGTAGTATTGAAATATTTGGACTCCCGGCTGGCTCGAAAAAGTTAAGAGATGTGATGAGCTATATGACACAAGAGCTCTCTATCTATCCTGATCTTACTGTCCGAGAAAATTTGAAATATTTCACCACAATGATGGGACACAAGAAAAAGCAGGCTAAACAAATAATTAAGGATGTTCTTATATCTGTGGACCTGACAGATAAAGCCAATAGTTTAGTCAAGAATCTTTCCGGTGGTCAAAAACAAAGAGCATCTTTATCTGTTGCCTTAATCGGATCTCCAAAACTCATGGTTCTCGACGAACCGACAATCGGACTCGATCCAGTACTTCGGGCTAGTTTATGGGAATTATTCAATAAACTAACTAATCAAGGCACTACTATTCTATTATCGAGCCATTCCATGGATGAAGCTGAAAGATGTGATGATTTGGTTCTCATAAGACATGGTAAATTAATTGCTCATAGCTCACCAGATGATCTCAAAACAGAGACAGGTTCAAAAACAATAGAAGAATGTTTCCTTAAGCTAGTTGGGGACAAAAAAGAATGAGCATAACTAAAACACTATCGACTTCAGTACGTGTACTAAGACAATTAGGGCATGACCCAAGAACTCTGGCTCTACTATTTATAGTTCCACCGATGCTGTTAACAATATTAAAATATGTATTTCAGAATGAACCTTCAACCTTTAATTCTATAGCGCCAATGCTTTTAGGTGTTTTTCCTATGACCATGATGTTCTTAATCACATCAGTAGTAACACTCAGAGAAAGAACAACTGGAACTCTCGACAGATTAATGACAACTCCGATGGCTAAAACTGACTTTATTTTTGGATATGCGATCGCATTTTCATTCTTAGGTTTTTGTCAGGCACTAATATCGGGTGGAGTAATGCTCGGCATTCTAAAAGTTACAGTAATGGGTGGAGTATTACCTACCCTAATTGCTGTAGTCTTTGCAGCATTTCTGGGTACTTCCCTTGGTTTATTCCTGAGTGCTTTCGCTACTAGTGAGTTTCAGGCGATTCAATTTATGCCTGCTTTCCTATTTCCGCAACTTTTAACTTGTGGTCTGTTTGTTGCACGCACATCAATGGCACAACCCTTGCAATGGTTTGCAGACATTATGCCCCTCACCTATAGCGTTGATGCGATGAAACAAGTAACAATACATTCAGGAATGACTGGTGAATACGTTCGTGACTTATTGGTGGTTGCCAGTTTTGGGATTGTAGCATTAATACTTGGATCGATAACAATCCGGCGACAAGAATAATAGAAGATAATATGGAACCAATTAATGAGCTACTACAACTTAGAGATAAATCAGCCATAATAACTGGCGGAGCTAAAGGAATTGGCTATGGGATTTGCCAAAGACTAGCTGAAGCAGGAGCAAAAGTATACTAAGCTTTTATGCGAATATAATTTCATGAACTATCATTTATGGAGTTAAGTATTATATAACCAGCACTGGCAGTATTTATGAAATATCAAAATGGTGAGGATTCTTAAAAGGAATATTATTTTCTTTCTGATATAATAAGCATAAATATTATGAAGTCATCGCTAAATAAATTATCTGGAAGTACATATGCAAGATGGATCCTGTTATTCTTTATAGCTTTTACAGATATATGGGCCGTCAAAAATCCAGGTCTGAGCTTTATTATCTTTCTTGCACCACTAATATTCGTGCTGCTTCACAGTTTTAAGCTATTTGGCAAAAAACATACATTTATTATTTTCGGAATCATTATATTAATTTCTTTTATTTCCGAATACCTTGGAGTTCATACCGGCCGTGTCTTTGGTCCTTACTACTATAATCCTAGCTCAAAGGTTAATGGCTTCTTATGGGGTGGAGTCCCTCCGCTAGTAACGTTTAGCTATATATCAATGGGATATTGCTCCTATGTACTATCTAGAATTATTTTTGGAAAACTAGGCAAGCTCAGTGGAACTGCTATCGCCGGAGTTCCAATTGTAGCGGCTATGATAATGACGATGTGGGATATGAGCTTTGATCCAATTGCTTCTTACGTCAATAAAATATACACATGGTATGAGGGCGGAGCCTATTTTGGTGTACCTTTTCGCAATTTTACTGGTTGGTTCTTGGAGACACTGGTATTCTTTGTAATTATTGGAATTTACTTTAGTCTTTTTGCAAAAGCCAAAGACTACCTAATAAAACCAAGTAAATTATTTCTGGCTGAAGTTATTTTCTTAGTAGCTGCTAATGCTTTTGGTACTATCTCGCATGAGTTCCATAACCCTACTATAATTCAGCAGGCTATGGCTATTGTCGCCCTATTTGGACTGGGTATGCCAGTAGTTATAGCTGGTTTTCGTTTACTTGAAAGCAATAAATAATTATTTGGACGATTAAAAAAAATTATTTACTGTTCACGCAGTAAGGCAATTTTTTTATCTATCAAACCCAGGTATTTATCAAAATCTTCTTGTGTTGTCTCAGGACTAAAAAGCATGTGTTTTACTACATAAAATCCTTCAAAGCCATCTGATAATATACTAATTTTATTTTGCCTAAATAGCCAATCATCCATGAAAAATAATGCTTCTTGTTCAGTAATATTTCCACTTTTAAACTCTGAACTGATGTACTGCATGTATTCTAGTGTGGGTACTAGCCAATCTTGATCAGAATATATTTTATTGCCATTATTATCCTCGTGAATTTCCTGACCTTGTTCATTAGTAAAAACTTTATTGTCTTTAGTTTGTATTTTTGCTTCTTGCAGCATTTTTTGTCTTGTCGTCCTAATCACATCACCAAATCCTTCTGGTGTTGATGGTGGATCTGGTGGAAGAGGTCCACTATTAATGTCAGTATCATAATCACTTTTTGGCTTTGCTTGAAGTTTGATTCGTAATTTCTGTAAGTAAGAGCTAGATAATCTTGGGTTTTTTCCGCCTCCTCCATTAGATGGTGTCCAGACAAAGTCTTCTCTCGTTGGCAACTCACTAGCATCTGTGATTAAGCCAAACTCTCTAATACTAATTCCTGGATAAGTTGAACGAACTAATGCAGTTAAGTGTTTAAGATCACCATTTATATAGCCTTTAGCAATCATCCTCCAAAGATCAGGTTTGGATAACCCTGTTGCCTCATATTCAATAGCATCATCCATGAATCTATCTACGAGTTCTCTGTATCCCTTGTATGCTTCATGGGGTCTTACAGCTTGACCATCACTTTTAATAAAATGCGAGTCTTGAGAAATTAAACCAAATGTTTCAAGGGCTAGCATTTCAGTAACGCCTTCATTGAAAGAAAGAAAATAATCTCTTGTTAATTTACCCTTATTTTGCTCACGAATATCTTTTCCTAAAAATCGAAATCCAACTCTTACAGAATTTGGGGTATCACCACGAGAGAGTCCATACTGATTAGATAAAAAATGAAAATATTCGTGTATGAATACTTTAGTAATGTTTGCTAGTGCTTTAGGAGAATCTGGGTCCGGATACATATCTAACAAACCTATGTGATTTACCTCGGAATAGTAAGCTCCGGCAATATTATTGCTGCTAAAAAATTCTTCTGGCATTAGATCTACAAAAAAATCAGTTGGGATATCTAAATCACCTCCCATTATTTCAGATACTCTTGCCTTTATAGCGTTCATGGAGACTCTATTTATTAAGTCTCTTTGGCGTTCAGAAAATTCTAAACCCTCAATGCCATTTTTGTGTTTCTGTCTTTTTTCAGTAGTTGCTTCAGCGAATGCATCTATAGGAAATTTTGCGGTACCCGTGTTTTGTGGTCTTCCGTATAATTCTACCGTATTAAAACCTGTACCCTGAAATTTACCTGGTATCGAAGGATTAGATTGCATACTAATTATATCTCCAGGGGCTAGATTAGCAAATACCTGTTGACTCGTCGGAGCTGGAACAGTCGAGGGGATATTAGATGTAGACGATCCTTCTATTTCTACCCCATTATTTACTAGTCTATATGAT
>CAITDW010000247.1 GCA_903891235.1 uncultured Candidatus Saccharibacteria bacterium | reverse complement strand
TCTCTTCTGGATATTAAATTACACCAAATCAAACAATTAGACGCGTTAACTCTTGATTGGAATTAAGGTGATCTTAGCAAGCTATTTTTGTTTAAAATTAGTTCATTATATTGTATAATGGATGGATTAATGAGTTAAGAGTACGTGAATAATGAAATCCTTTTATACAGAGGGCCATTTTAGTTTTTATAAAACGATTTCGCGACTCGTGTCTTCCAAACCAAATGCATTGAAAGATGCCTTATCTCGCATCCAAAAAAATGACAGAACGTTAACGCATTTAAATTTAAGTGATATGCATTTAACAGATGAAGATATCACTACATTGTGTAATGCATTACGACGGGCTGGCAATGTCACATTACGTTCTTTAGACGTTAGTCATAACAATTTGACTGACAGAGGAATGATTGAGATAGCATCAATTTCTAGTTTATTAACCTTAGATGCAAGTTCAAATAATATAAGTATTGTTGGTATTCAAGCATTAACATCCAATGACAGTATTTCAAGACTCTCTTTGCGATATAATAAAATGGATATTTCTTGTGCTCAATTATTGTCCACAAGTTACACACTGAAACATTTGGATCTGACAGGATGCCGAGTAGGTGATGCAGGTGCTCGAGAGTTTTTTGCTAATATGTCATTATTATCGCTGAATTTAAATGCGAATGGGTTGAGTAATGCTGGGGTTTCAAACCTGCCTGGAAATCATACTTTAATGTATTTAAGTTTAAACTATAATAATATAAGCGATGCAGGAGCAGTAATATTAGCTTCAAATGATGCTTTACTTTATCTTAGTTTAATAGGAAACAAGATAAAAAATAATGGTGCGAGTGCTTTTAAAGACCATAAAAAACTTAATTATCTTGATTTGGGAGAGAATTATATAGGAGATCCTGGTGCACAGGCTCTTACTCAAAGTTGTTCTATACGGTATTTAGGTGTTCGGATTAATAAGATTACAAATGTAGGTGCACAAACGCTATTAACTTATTCCAGTCAATTGGATTTTTTGAATTTAACGGGAAATTCTGTAACTGACAGTTCTCTAATTGAGGCAATAGAAAGTAGAGAAAAAAGCAATCCTCCGTGGTTTGAAGCCTTTCATTTATTCGATCATTTAGCTACTTCTCAAATGACGACAAGACATGATGTCATTCCAGATGATCTAAATAGATTTATGCTGTAAATATATAAGGGATGTTCACCTTTAGTAACTATCCGGTTTATGCCTGTCATCTGGTAAGTCTAAGTCGTCGTTTTTTTTGCTATCCCCAGTGTTTCTGTTTCTGAAACTAGAAAAAGATGCCCTGTGCTCTCTTGTTATCTCCCCTTTGTTATGCAATAGATTGATAAAATTCTGTAGCTTGGGGTTTTGCTCATAATCATCTGGATATTCATCTGACTTTTCTTCTTCTGAGTTGTTGCTTATTCTTTCCTCAGATATGATGCTTGCTCTGACAGTAATAGGATTCGAGGTACAGATGCCGCTGTTCTGTTCCGAATCGGTAACTGAGGTTG
>CAITDW010000246.1 GCA_903891235.1 uncultured Candidatus Saccharibacteria bacterium | reverse complement strand
CCCCCTACAATTAAAAAAAAGAATTCCAGTGAAGGAATAACTTCTAAAAAAGAACTTAATCTAATATTATCAGATTCAAAACAGGCTGAAGCAGCTAATCAATTACTAGAAGTAATTGGCTTGATTCCCGTAGTAACAGTATATAAAAATAGGACCAACTATAAGAATAAATTAAATGATAATATTACAATATCCATAGACGAAATTGGTGATGCAGGTATTTTTGTTGAAGTTGAAATTATGTCTACTGAAACTAATAAAGCTCAAGAAGAACTAAAATCCGTAGAGAAGGTTCTAGGAATTTTGAATTTTGATATTTTGGATAAATCTTATCGAGATATCGTAATGGAGAGTGAGGAATAAAATGGTCTCGTCATGGGAGCCAAATTGCGTAACCTTTCATGGTCCAGATGGATGCGGTAAAACAACTATTGCCGAATCATTGGCTAAAACAATCTCAGAAAATACTGAATTATCTACATTTAAACTTGGGGGGAGTAGGTATAGAGAATGGCTGACCCCAGATATAGCCAAGGATTTTCTAAGTGATTCAGATCGTTTATTGGTAGAGCCAAGAAATCCGAATGAAAAGACGGATCTATATGAAGACATCGCAATCGCATGTTATGGATACGCTAAAAGGTTGGTTGATGAGGGAAATAACGTTGTCATAGATTCTGATCCATATTTTAAAAGATTAATGTGGTCGTGCATTAGGTTACCGGAAGATGATTACGCTGAATATAAAAATAGGCTAGAAGATAAAATGTTTAGTTCTATAGGAGACATTGGACCTGAAATTGTAGTGGGAGTGAATATGACTGAAATTTATCCGGAAAAAGAAGCGATTAACTTATTTGATAGGATTACTGAAAGAGCGGGAGTTAGTGAATACGACCCTATAGGCCAAGATGAAGTAGTTCTGAATATAAATGCATCGACTAAAATATGGGAGGAGTTAATACTAAAGCGAGCATCAAAAAGACTTTTGGATGCAAGAATTTTTACCATCAAAAATGAGAATAGTAAACCAGAATGTGTAGATACAGTATCTAGAGATTTATCCATAAAAATGTTCGATAAATTTAGTGATGTATCTACAAATCGCGTTATCGATATAGAATAACTATTAAGCCTAAAAATTTACATCACTTAAAGAATGCATGAGTGGAATTCATAAGTTGTGGGAACATATAAGTTAATATATATGATTACAAAAAGTTTAAACATCAATGCAGAAAGGGCGGTTCTTTCATTTTATCCCTGTAATTTAGTTCGAACCCAGCCCTTCCCGAGAGAGCAAGCAGGCAAGGAGATAAGATACGCTTTTAAACAGGCTGGCGACCAACGAAAGTCTAAAATTAATTAGAATATATATATTGAAATAAATCTTAGCTTTTGTCGTGTTATAGTTATTAAAGATGAAGGGTATTAGAAGGACTAAAAATCGTGTGTTATTAAAGAGGCGTCAATACGATGACCTTAAAGAGTTGTCTCTTGACTCTGACCATTATGGAGTTGTACTTAAACCAGCAAGTCAATTAACTTATCAGTATATGTCTGATCTGATTCACGAAATGGTTATCAAAAAACTCAATAAAGATCCTAAAAATGTTTCTGTACTAGATTGGGGAGCTGGTAAGGGTCAGATAAGTTATTTTCTTAGTAAAAAGGGTTTTAAAAATATATCATTAGCTGAAGTAAAAGGCTATTCGCATACTAGTTTATGGCAAAAAATGAAGGCTAAGAAAATTACACTTCAAAAAGATGAAAAATTACCTTTGCCATCTAAAAGCTTCGATATAATTATATCTGCTGGTGTTCTTGAACACGTACCTCATGACTTATCTTCACTTGCTGAACTACAACGAGTCCTCAAGGATGGTGGTCTTCTTTTTTGTTTTAATCTTCCAGCAAAACTTGGGCTTATTCATCAAATAAGTAAGTTTATGGGAGATAATTACCATGATCGCTTATACTCCAAGAATGAAGTCAAATATTTACTGAAGCGGACTGGCCTAAAGCCTATGTTAATCTACAGGAGGCAACTGCTACCAAAAAAAATGTTCGATTATAAAAACCCAAACAAAATGGATATAATAGATTCAATCCTAAGCATTATTCCAATTATATCAATGGGATCAGCCAGCCTGGAATTTATTGCGGAAAATCAAAATTGTCATATTCAAGAAGGATAAAATGCAAGAAATAAAAAAACTTTTCAAAAATAAGAAAATTAATTCCGAATCAATTCTACTCTTCATTTTTCTCTTGATAGTTGCGCTATTACCAATACATGCAATTTTAAGTACTTGGACAATTAGTAATTTCGGACACTCAGATATTATAAAATCTTGGAAGGAAATATTACTCTACGGACTGGCATTTCCTTTGATTATTTGGACGATATATAAAAGGCCGTTAGTTATTCAAAGAATCTTAAAAGAAAATATTAATGTTGTAGTACTCTCTTTTATAACTATAAATGTTTTCCTACTTGGTTATAGCAGCTATGGGCTTAGATCTGAAACAGCAGGATTTATTTTTAATACCCGGTTTCTTGCATTCTTTTTATTTGCGCAAATTTTAGCAATTATATTGAATAAAGCAGTTCTAGAAAAAGCTGTTTTTTGGATTATTTGTATAGGTGGCTCAGTTGTATCAATATTTGGACTTTTACAAATGACAATATTTCCCAAAAATATACTAAGTCACATTGGTTATTCTAAAACAACAATATTACCATATTATACAATTGCAAATAATAGCAATTTTGTAAGAATAATATCTACCTTAAGAGGCCCTAATGAACTTGGTGCTTATATGGTGTTTTGGCTGCCTATACTTTTAATTGTTACATTGAAAAATTGGGATAGAGGTCTTAAATTTCGCTATATCGCAGGTATGATATGGATTGCATCAATTATAACTTTATATGGATCGGGTTCACGTTCTGCAATTATAGCTAGTTTAGCTAGTGTAAGTATTGCGGTTTACTTTATAGCAAATAAGCAAATAAAAAAGAATCTGTTAATAATTACACTTATCATTGGAGTTATAGCTTCAATAGCTTTAATTGCCGGTCGTAATACAAGATTTGAACAGTTTACTCTGCTACATAAAGATGTCAGTGTTCAATCTGGAACTACTTCAAATTATCAGCACTATCAATCTCTAAAAGTTGCCCTGAAGATCATCAAGGAACATCCTCTAGGTCTTGGAGTTGGCACCACCAATGTTCCATCTACATATGGACCTCAGGGCTTAACAATAGAAAACTATTTTCTAGAAATGATGGTTGAGACTGGTATAATTGGTGGAATATTGTTCCTATTGATATGTATTATACTAGCTTTTGAACTATGGAAGAATCAAGATGATGACATTGCAAAAGCATTACTAGCAGGACTTATTGGCATAAGTATAGCCGCTATGTTACTACCCGCTTGGGAAGACGAAACTCTTAGTATGCTCTTTTGGGGATTAGCTGGGATAGTAATAACTAAAAAAATAAACCTAAAAGAACAAAATCACAAAATAACGTTGAATAATAAATAAACCTATGTTCTTGGATAGGATTAGTCTTACATCAAAATTAGAAACTATTTTTTGAGTTTGGATTTGTTAAGATTGATGGCTGCCAAAATTAAAGATTTTAATTCATCCTTATCAATAAGATCACCTTCGCTAAAATCAATTGCGCGCCTAACTTTACCATCAAGACTAGAATTGAAAAGGCTAGTATGGTCATCAAGCTCAGCTCCTCTGGCGAAAGTCATCTTAACTGTAGTCATATAGGTCTCACAGGTGCAAATCATTCCATCCTTATACCAAACAGGAACACCGCGCCATTTCCATTCTTCAATAATCTCAGGATCAGTTGATAGAATAATTTTTCTAATTTTATAGAGTGCTTCGCCACGCCAATCTTTATTGTTTTTAATTAACTGGTCGATATTTTCACTAGGAGTCATATTTTAATCCAATAAATATTACCTTACATATTAATAATATCATATAATTTTGGTAACGGATCAATATATTGACTGCATTTTGTCTAAACCACAAACAGAAAAAAACCATATTTTCTGTTATCATTTAAATTAAGAAGTAATTTATTATGACATTCGATAAACAAGACAAAATATTATTAAAAAGATTTATAGAAAAGTTAAACTCATCTAATGTTAACGGTCTAATGGCATTAAGTGAT
>CAITDW010000245.1 GCA_903891235.1 uncultured Candidatus Saccharibacteria bacterium | reverse complement strand
CTGGCAGTTGTTACATCTGTTCCTTTTCTGAAGGTCGAGTCTAGCAAAAAATAAAATACTATTTTTCGCATTAAGAATATTAATTGAGTTATCGGTGAGACAGGCTCCAAATTGCCTGAAATATTGTTTAATAAATACCATATTTAGAACCGGTATTTTGTATGTTTTTCCAGATATTCATTTATTGAATCCACATCGTAGAGTATTATCTTTTTTTCGGGTTGAGAAAATCGGATTTTATCCTCATCTCTTAATTTTTGCAATGTCGATTTGCTTTTGATACCTAAAAGTTTCATAGCATCTTCCGGAGAAATCCACTTGTTCGCTTGAACACAGTTTTTGTTAGTAATGCGATGGACAACCTTTTCAAGGAGTGTATAAAAAGCTTCTTCCTCTAGGCAGATTACATTTATAGAATTATTCATATTTAAATTTAAATTTAAATTCAATCAAATCGTAAAAAGTATAACTATTTTATAATGAATTGTATTTTACTAAAATGAGCCATAACTTCATTTTTTACGTAAGGAAATTGTTTTGTCATTATTTAAATAATAATAAAAATCACCTATTTTCTTCCAAGTTCTATCTAGATAGAATACTTCTTCTTCATAGATTCCCCATTGAAAACCCATAGAATCAAGCATTTTAAACGTTATATCATTGCTTGCTGAAACAAGTGGATAGAAATAGGATAGTATCTTTTCATTTTTTGTAAGTATTGATAGCTTATTCCCTTTTTCATGATAAACTGCCCTTGATCGCTTTTTTTTTGCTTGATAAGTACAGTCGTCATTGCAATGCTGGGATGATCCATGGTTCGTATTAGGTATTTTTTTTCCGCAATATCTGCATAGCTTTTCTTTCATATTTATAATTTAAATTATGTTATATTTAGAGTCAATAGTCTTATATTATTTTGGTATGCTTAAATTTTACACCTGCAAAATTAATTTCCATACTATAATAGTAAAGCCGATATACGAGTAAGATTCCTCGCATATCGGCTTGTTGAATTAATAAAATTGACAGGTAACTATTTTTTGACCTTAGATTCTTTCGAATGAATTAATTCTCTTTTCTTATCTATTGGCTTTATATGAGCCGCCAGATTTTGTATTAATTCATCTAAAAATGGTGCAAACCTTTGTTTTCTATTAGTTAGGCGAGACTTAAAATCAGATTTATTGTTGGGTGGCAAATTGAAAAAGTTTAAGAACTCATCGATGAAATTCTCCATATTTTTTCCATTATAAAAAGTAAGCTTATCTGATTTTACAAGTGCAAATGCCAGTTCATATATTTCATATCCAGGATTACTATTGCTTTTATCTGAAATTTTGGTGGGCTTCCAACCATAATTAATACTATTTTCATGAATAATATCATCAAAATCTAATAATACCTTTAAAATCAATTCATAAATAATCCTGACAATATTATACCTGGTTTCAAATTCTGAATTTATTATCATACAATCCTTCTTTTTTAGCATTAAAGCATAAAAATTAGAAGGGCATTCAATTTCACCTCGAACTTCTGTGACAAGATCAGATAGAAAATAATTAAGCGGATTTTTATTCAGATAAAAATCCAATAATTTACTAACTCTTAATAATTGTTTAGCTATGCAATGATACCTGCCAATATTTGTATCTGCCAAATCATAAGTTTTTTCCTCCAAAATAGTTGTTGTCCGCTTAATTATATCCTCCCTATACAGGTATACTATATCATTACTTATGCATTCTATACTAATCCTTTCAACCCGGTTTTTTAATTGATTCGGTTCTCCTTTTTTCAGATAACATTTTATGCCTTTTATCTTTAATTCTTCTTCAATATAATTAATCAGCTCTGATAAATTTTTCTTATTTGGTAAACCAAGAAATGGCATTTCTTTTGATTGATATTGTACCATAAGTTGCGATTTAATTAATGATTGAAAATTTCTGTTTAATTGAATATTCGAATTTATTAGCTGTTTGATGTATCCTACTATTAAATCAATCCAAACAATAAGTTCAAAAGTTTGGTTTGTAAATGTCTGAATACAGTAATCAGTTTCTATGTATAATGTTGCAATATAACATTTGGTTGCTATTCTAGCTCTACTCGAGTTATTTTTTGCACCACATTCTACTAACTCCCCAAACCAAATATCTATAGCCCCATGATAATTAGCTTTAGTGTTTTCATTTTCTGAATCCGCCTTAGTTAAATTACTTTGTGTCAATCCCCATCCGCCGTCTTTACTTCCCTTTACTGATACTTTTATTAACCTGTCTCCTTTGATAATGGCGAGGTCGTATTCTGGTTGATTTGCGCCATATTGCACTGAAATATCATAGCCGAGCCTTGCACCCATAAGCGCTCTACCAGTTCTCTTACTACATCATTTTCTATCTCAAATAATGTCTGCTTTTGTTCATAACGGGCAGTGAGCAACCTAGCCGTCAGATTTAATTGATCAGCGGAATAATCATCTTCTATAAATCCAATGTTTAGTATT
>CAITDW010000244.1 GCA_903891235.1 uncultured Candidatus Saccharibacteria bacterium | reverse complement strand
AGTAATGTGATATCAAATTGCTATAATTTGGTTTTTATATAAAATTTAGTTTATGGTTTGTCGAACGCCAGTGATTTTAACCTCTCCAAGTTTAAAGAAAATGTAAGCATCAAAATAGCTTGTAGAGTCTATTTGTAAGCATTATATTTACCGGATATAACAACTTTTATATAAAAAGTATGCAAAGTAAAAAAACTTATCAGTTAGGTAGAGCGCAGGAAGCGAGATAACAAAGAGAGTGTCTAGGGTGTAGTATAAATGGTGTAGGACAGGGGAATAAATTTGCTATTACGTACCTAATTTTACCAATCTTTTTATTATGCATAATAGGATTTACAATTTTTAATGTCGACTGTTTCAAGGCCATTATTCAATCAATACGATTTCAAGATGCTATATATAATAGGTTATGTAAAAACAAACTTTGAAACTAGAAGTCGCTCGTTGGACATTAAATTTAAGAACAACAATAATTGAATCACTTATTTATACAAATAGAAATTTGGGTCGCCAAAGTTGCATATACAACTTTAGCGACGTGATTTCTTGACGTAAACAATAATGTAGATATAATGGTTATATAATATAATAAACCAAGATCAAAAGTTTATGAATAAACCTTATTTTATTGGTCGGATTAAAGAGTTAACTGCTCTCAACGACCTAACGCAGAAAAAATCAGCAAGCTTGGTTGTCATTAGAGGCAGACGCCGTATTGGAAAAAGTAGATTGGTAGAAGAGTTTGCTAAAAAACATAGATTCATAAGATTTTCTGGATTGCCTGAAAGTGATAAATTAACCACCCAAGATCAAAGAAATGAATTTGTAAAGCAGTTAGCTCAAGCAACAAAATTAGTTGAAATAAATGCGACCGATTGGACTGAATTGTTTAACGCTTTAGCATCTCAAGTTAAAACAGGTAAAGTGATAATATTATTTGATGAAATTTCCTGGATGGCATCTGGAGATAATACCTTTTTACCAAAACTTAAAAATGCATGGGATATGCAATTTAAAAGTAATCCAGAGTTGGTTCTGATCTTATGTAGCAGTGTTTCCAGTTGGATTGAAGAAAATATTCTAAATTCTACTGGTTTTGTAGGAAGGCTTTCATTAGTGCTAGATCTAGAAGAATTATCACTTCTTGAAAGTAGTAATTTTCTTAATCGCTTGGGTCTTAAAGGCGAGCCGTATGAAAAATTTAAAATACTTAGCGTTACTGGAGGCGTACCAAGATATCTTGAAGAAATTAAACCACAACTGACGGCTGAAGAGAACATAAAAGAATTATGTTTTACTAGAAGTGGGGTTTTATTTCGTGAATTTGGAGATATTTTTAGTGATATATTTTCTAGTCGTTCTTCGATATACAGAAAAATAGTGGAATTGTTAGTCTCTGGAAAAAAAGAACATGAAAAGATTGCAGAGTATCTTGGAGTACAAGCAAGTAGCCATGTGAGTAAATACCTAGAAGAATTATTATTGTCTGGTTTTCTTAAAAGAGACTATACTTGGTCAATAAATAAATATAAACCATCAAAACTTAGTCAATATAGGTTATCTGATAACTATTTGAGGTTTTATCTGAAATATATAGAGCCTAATAAAACAAAAATTGAAAATGGTCATTTTGAGGGGCAATCAATAACCAACTTGCCTGGCTATAGTACTATAATGGGATTTCAATTTGAAAACTTAGTTTTGAACAACAGGAAATTAATTTGGAATGAACTCAGAGTTTATCCAGAAGATATCATTAGTGATAATCCATATTTTCAGAATAAACAAGTTCGTAAAAAAGCTTGCCAAATTGACTATATGATTCAATTAAAAACGAATATGTTGTTTGCATGCGAGATAAAATTTTATAAAGGAACTATCAAAAAAGAAATTATTGAAGAAAGCAAAATAAAACTTAATAATCTATATTTGCCTCGTGGATTTAGTGTTAAGCCAGTGTTAATTCATATAAATGGAGT
>CAITDW010000243.1 GCA_903891235.1 uncultured Candidatus Saccharibacteria bacterium | reverse complement strand
GCAAATGATCATTTAAATAATGACGTAATTTTATTGATAACTCTTCCGTTTTTTCTGAGGGAACTATAAAAGCAATCAGCCTAGGGTGCTCTGGATTGTAATCATCTAAAACTACTGCATTTTCTTTAATTTTTGAGTAGCTATTAATTGCATGTTCAATTTCACTTAGTTCTACCCTAATACCATGCAGTTTAATTTGATTATCAGTTCTTTCTAAAAACTGAATATTTCCATCAGGTAGCATTTTTCCAAGATCGCCTGTTTTATATAATCTTTTAAGTTCATTCCTAATTTTTAACGTTATAAACCTCTCTTCGGTAAGATCCGGCTTATTATAATATCCTCTGCCAACGCCCAATCCACCAATATATATCTCGCCGATATTACCGCTGGGAACTAATTGAGATTTGTCATCAAGCAAATAAATATCCACATGGGGGAAAGGTTTTCCTATTGGTACGTAATGAGCTTGTGAAAGCTCATTGGTGGTATTATTAGTCTCCTCAAACCAAGTACTATCGATTGTGGCTTCCGTTAATCCATAAGAGTTTATAATTCTCGTATTCAATCCACATAATTGCTTTAGTGCTCGATACTCTCCTAAAGACCAAGTATCAGAGCCACATAGCAATAATCTCAAAAATCTTAGTGATTTTTTATGATCAAGCATATAATTATACAATCTGCGCAATATTACTGGAACAAATTCAGCGCACGTAATTTCTTTACTTTTCAATAAACTATAAAGCCTATCAGGTCGTAATAAACTCTCTTTCGGGCATATCACAAGACTTGCACCTGAACACAGTGCTCTGAATAGATCTCCTGAAAATACATCAAATGAAAAGCTAGCCATTTGCAAATGACGATCTCGTGAAGTTAATTGATAAATATTATGCCAGCTAAAGTAGCTGGCGATTAAATTTTTATGAGTAATCATCACTCCTTTAGGATTTCCTGTAGATCCAGAGGTATAAAGAAGATAGGCCATACTATCAGTACCAATAAACGAAGTAGGATTAGTTTCTGGAAATGATAAATAAATTGGCCTCTCACTATCCAAACATATTTTTTTTACTTTAGTATTGGTAGGTAAATTTGTTTTTATAGATTCTTGCATTAATAATATCTGTATTTCAGAATCTAAAAATATATATTCAATACGATGCACGGGATAATCTGGATCAATTGGGACGTATGCCCCACCTGCTTTCAAAACTGCCAAAATTGCCACAATCATATCTAATGATCGACATACACAAATACCAACTTTGGTTTCTGAAGTAACTCCAATCCCAATTAAGTAATGAGCTAACCGATTTGATTGCTCATTGAGTCCTTGATACGACAATGACTCATTTTTAAACTCAATAGCAACTTTATCTGGGTTTTTTAGCGCCTGTTCTTCAATCAGCTTATGGATATATTGTATTTGTGAAAAAGTAGAAACACGCATGCTTATTCCTAATTACTTATATTCACTGCAATTGTTCAAAACCGATTACAATAAATTTTATCATTAATACCTGTCTGAAGAATACGAATTGGACTTAATTCAACCATCTGTGGCTGTAGATACAATACAAAAAAAATTTTATGAGGTCTATACTAAAGTATATCTCATTAATCATAAAAAATTACTAATAGTTCAAATATTAACTTCCACACTCATTACTGGATAAAATGCAAACAAACACCAAATTATTGCAACAAATTATTCTCAATCTTCCTAACTATATATTTTGGAAAGATATAAATTTGCTATATCAAGGATGCAATAAAAATTTTGCTCAAAGCTTAGGTTTTACGCATATAGAAGAAGTTATCGGAAAAAGTGATGAAGAAATGCCATGGACAGAGTCGTCTGCCGAAATTTATAGAGAAGAGGATCTTCAGATTTTATCCACTGGAACCCCTATTTCAAACAAGGTAGTCTCCATGAAGTTGGCAAACGGAGATGAAAAAAAACTGTCTGTTAGTAAAGTGGCTCTCTATGATGAAGCACATATAATTACAGGTATTTTAGGTATCTATATTGATATCACTGAGCTAAAAAAGCTTGAATCCATAAAAGACGATTTTATTAGCAATATGGAACATGACTTACGCACACCTATGTCTGGTATCGGAGGGGTCGCAGACTTGTTAAAAACAGTATACGCATCAAAATACCCCGAATTAAATCAGTTTTTTGAAATGCTGACTGTAAGTTGCAAACAATGGGAACAGGTACATCATAGGATTTTTGACGCCCTAGTTTCAAAACAAAATCTGAAAATTGAAACCTTTTATATCCAGGATGAGCTAGAAAAAATTAAAGCGATGCAATCCGCCACGTTGTACCTAAAAAATCTAGATTTCAATATCAACACTCTGAAATGACCCCCACTGTCTAGACCACGATCTTTAAAATATTTCGGAGCCTTTAGCCCTTTAAAAAATAATAAAAAATCTTGCTATTGAGCTTGT
>CAITDW010000242.1 GCA_903891235.1 uncultured Candidatus Saccharibacteria bacterium | reverse complement strand
TCATGATTTTTTATATCCAAAAACTTCAATACATTCTTGTTGAATCCACTTTGGCAGTGTGCTAAAATCATTTTCACTGCCACATGATGGCCAACTAGGATCTTTGATATTGTTATACCACCCCTCAAATAATTCATCTGCAGTAGCAGGAGGTTTACCGGGAGTGCAGTCTGAATTTAAGTAACGTAACTTATAGTCAGATGTGTCTTCGAACGTTACTACCTCTTCTATATCACAATTCAATGAATGATCCGCCACAAATTGTTGCAATATTGCAATATTTTTTTGTGCCAGTGCAATCATTAAATGAAAATTATACTCAACATCTTGTGCAATATTATCAGCATATTGATTGATATTATTTACCCAGTGACAGGCATTTGCTACAATGGCATTTAATTTTTGTTCGGTATCTTCGATACTATCATAATGCGTTGTCAGATAATTTTCAAATGTTCGAAAACCCATGTCTTGTAATCTAGCCAAAGTGCCAACTGGACCAGCTAACAAAAACGGTCGTTGATTTATAATTGTCAACCATGTTTTTTCAGTCAACCAAGGAGATGTTTTTCCAAACAATGTTTCACTGATTATCTGAAACAAACTAGTTTGATATAATTCAACATTGTAGGGTATTCCGCTGTAGTGGAATCTTCCTTGTTCAGTAACAATTTCAATTTTGTCAGGATTTTTTTCGTATTCTAAATAAAATTTATAAAATTCCAGTTCAGATAATTCAGGCAGCAAGGCACGACTTGAATAATAATTTTTTTGATCCATAAACAAAGACCAAGTGGCATGATCCAGTAGATTTTGTTGTTTTAGTTTGTATAACAGTCTGATCCTGTGAGGTTTGTTTGGCTTGCCAGTCAGCAACAAAAACTTGTTATTTTTATCATAACTCCAGTGTGTAGCCGTCGGTGACTCGCCCTTGACTAATAGTCGTTGGTGTACCAACAATAGAAAAAAATTAATATAAATTTTATCATCTACCAGTGACTTATCAATAAAACTTGTGTCAGTTTGATACCAATCATCGATTACTAACAAAATTTTTATTGCAGGATTTTTTTCTCTAATTAAAGAAATAAGCTTAATAAATTTATACTGCCAAGTTTCCACAGAATGGCAGCCTTCAAATAACATAGTCAGTACCAAATACGGATGATTGTAGGCCAACAACTGTTCAGTAATTTCATTTACTATAGTTGGAATTACCGCTGGGTTAGGCAAATAAATTGCCTCAATTTGATATACTATATGTTTTTTACCTGTCATAATAGTTCCTTTAAAAAATTTAATTCTAAATTCTTAACTTTATTTACTGGCACATCAATTGTAAATTTAAACTCATTTAAAAAAGGAAAATAATTGTCACATAAATCGCCCCAATCATTGTTTAAATCAAATGTTTGATTGTCCAATGATCTTTTTCTTTTTATTGCACCTATTGCTTGGTCATGAGATTCAAATACTATACGAATAATTTTGGCGTTATTAAAAAATAGTGATAATTCATATAATACACGGTATTGAGCGTAATGTGTTAAAATTAAATGTGTGCCATTATGTATTTTTTTCGGAATAGTGTTTGAGTTTGCTAATATTTTTTTTATTAAGTTAAAATCTGGAAAATGTCCAACTAATTCTTTTTTTAC
>CAITDW010000241.1 GCA_903891235.1 uncultured Candidatus Saccharibacteria bacterium | reverse complement strand
TGTACTTATATCGAGATTACCGGTTATAGAAAAGTATAATTCCTCTATTCTAGCCTGAGCCTTTAGCCTCGGAGTAGACTTATTATTAATCCATGAATTTAGAGTTACAAAGGATACATCAAGTTCTTTTGCAAGTCTTTCCTGGCTCCATTTACTGGCATTAAGTATTGAATTTAAATATTCTATATATTTCATAACTTAATAAGTGTATCACAAACTTTATAAAGTTACAACTAGTTTATGCTTGGCTGGGGAGATGGTTCCTAGTAATAACTTTATAAATAATGGTACTTTTTTTAATTAAATATACGACACGTAAAATAATTAGAAATAAAAGAAGCTAAATTAGAAGTTTTCAACTCCTTTTGTAATATTTTAGATAATCCGTTATAAAAATTGAGAATAACTTAAGATTGCAGGCATAATATATGGGCAAGGTGGACCGTCTCTAAAGTTTTGAGAGACTTCGATTTGTAGAGGATCAGTATCTGGAACTAATACTGACTGATTAAATTCAGCTACTATTTGGGTTTGTTTGCAGGAAGCCCAAACACCCGCTACTGTTCCGTCATGATTATCTTGCCAGTGAGCGTTATGAAATCCGATGGAGTTTAATTTATTAATATAATATTTCCTAATAGAATCATAACTCACTTTTCCAATAAAATTTCTAGATGCATAAGGATCTCCAAATAGAAACCCCGTATATGCCTGTCGATTTCCTGAGCTATTTTTGTCTACGGTCATACCTTGCGGAGCACCAATTTCAGAGATAATTCCACCATAATACCAAGGCGAAGGCGACGGAATAAGCAAAAGATATATAAAAGAAATAATTACAACTAAAATAAAAGAAAATATTAATATTCTAAAAAGTAATTTCTGATGGATGAATAAAGGACGCTTAGAATTTGTATTCATGTGCTGCAATTATAATTTAATAAATGCTTATGTGTAAAGGTAGTAATATAAATGGCTGGGCATTCAGACCGCATTTAGAACAATTAAGTTGCCAGATGAGACACATTCCGACAATGATTAAACTTACTTAAAGATTTATAAGATTTGTAAGCTTTGGTGGGTATGTGGATTTAGCTTTATACCTTCGACTTCGGCATTAACATTAATTGAGTATTTATAATCATTTTGTTTCAATTTATTGTCGATATCTATAATGAGAGAAATGGTTTTGCTCTCATTTGGCTGTAGCTCGAACTTTTCTGCACTATTAGCCTGAGCAATGGTTATAGTCTGCATACTGTACATTTCATTATTGTTAGTAGTATTTCGTAATTGGACAGCATTGTTTAAAGCCATACTCATACCACTTGCATCCTCAGTGGCTTGGATCTCAGCAGTCACACTTTTAATGACATGTGGTGTTTTATTAGTATTTGTTAAGATCACAGTAACAGGAATCGTCTTTTCTTGGTGTGACAAACTTTGAGCAGCCTTAATTGTGACTTTGATACCACCGTGTTCTAAGTTTTGTTTATTCCATATAAAAATAGCAATAGCTGCTATAAAAATAACTATAACTAATGGTAATGCAATTGCTACCAGGTAGTTTGTTGGTTTTCCGTATGGGCAATTATAGCCAATTGGTATACTAGACCCCTTTATATAAGTAGGAGCTGGATATTTATAGGGGTGGAAAAGTGTATGGAAGTTCCATCCGTCAGAGCTGCATGGACCACTGTATGCACCTGGACGGTAATTTGATATAAACAAAGCAAGAAGTATTATTAGAATGACTATCAATATATAAAGCCATTTATGTTTTCTCATAGATTTAGTATACCATAGCGATTATGCTTGTCTGGGCGTAGGCTATGTCACAGGTTCAGAACGTTTTGATACTCAGAATTAATTTAATAGTTTATTTGTTTTTAACGTCTTTTCGTTCTTGTTCAACTCGTTCACTCAGAAATACTTTCATTAAAGACTGGTAAGGAACGTCATTCTTATTGGCTAATACTTTTAGTTCAGATAATAGTGATTCAGGCAATCTTAAAGATATTGACTGCGTAGATGGCTTAAGGTTTGTAAATACCACCCGTTCAGCTTTTGACCAGTCTATGTAATCAGTAGTATCGTGAGTATCCCAGAAGTCAGCTTCTTCTTCGTCACTCTTGAACATTGGAATTTTTTTAAGTGTTTTCATATTCCTTCCTTTCTTTTCTTGACATGTCTCGTACGGAGATTATTCTTAATTTATTATTTCTCAGTGTAAATATTGCTAACAATTTGCGATTATTATTGGTTCTACCTAGGGCTTTATACCTTTTTTCTGAAGAAGAACGTAAGTTAGTATCAGAAAGAATTAAAGGCTCATTAAAAAATATTTGCTCGGCTTCCTGCATACCAACATTGTGCTTTTTAATATTTTTCTTAAGATTACCTTCATCCCAATCAAAAACTAATGGTAGATCCAATAATCTCATAAAAATAGTATACTACAGTAATATACATATAGTCAATAACCTATCACACTAAATATTTAATGAAAATGCTAATGAATCCAGACCGAGTTCCGAACGCTCAAACTGGATAAGCGCATTCGAGAGGGCTAGAGGTACTTGAACACGAAGGCCCTGAAGTATAGGCCAAATGAATCTCAAACGCATAAAAAATGGCGTAGATTATAGCAACGATAATCAAAGCTACGAATGAATACTTTATAAACTTATTAGGCTTAGTTTTATGTTTTCTGGCTCTAAAAAAGTATGTTACGAGTAGCGCTATATTTAATAGAAAAACAACAAGTGATCCTAGAAAAATAAAACCCAAAGTACCAAGACCATATGTTTCAGAATAAGGATTAAAGTCTCTAGCAAATTGGATAATAAACGCTAAAGAGATTAATTGTAAGAATAAGGTAAGTTTTATTAGTTTAACCAGCATATCTAGAAATATATTAACAGACGATTCATCAAACCACTTATGCCTGGCTGGGAATGAGGGATTCGAACCCCCGATCCTGGGACCAGAACCCAGTGCCTTACCGCTTGGCCAATTCCCAATAACAGATGATATTATACCGAAAATAAGTTAATTAGTATATTCTCTAGTATT
>CAITDW010000240.1 GCA_903891235.1 uncultured Candidatus Saccharibacteria bacterium | reverse complement strand
TCTTACTAAAAAACTTTCTGGAACTCTATATACTACTGACTTTAATTTAGGAAAAGTTGCAGAAGTAGAGAAGGTCAAAGTTCTAAACATTAATGAGCTTGCTCATCATCTTAGGCCAATTTCCCTGCCTGGCGAAAAGATAGTTGTTAAGATTATCCAAAAGGGAAGTGGACATTCACAGGGTGTTGGCTATTTAGATGACGGCACTATGATAGTTGTTGATGGAGCTTCTAAGCTTATCGGTAAAAAAGTTGAAGTTCTTGTAGATAGAATGCATCAGACAGTTTCTGGAAAAATGGTTTTTGGTAAAAAAGTATAAAAGTATAAAAGTATAAAACTAATCTTAGCTATTAATTCGTGCCTTGATTTCCATTACCGCCGCCAGGTTTAATGATTGGTTTTGTTGGGGGAGTAGTAGTGTCAGGAGTGGTAGTCGTCGTTGGTGCTGGAGTTCCTCCTGTAACTGTGACTGGATTGTTACTGGCCTGGGTAGTACTGTCGTATAAGACACTATCAATCACTTGAACGCTAAGATTTATCTGTTGACCAGTATAGGTAGCTGTAGGTGTCCAATTGAGTGTTAGATTACAAGTTGGTCCATTATTACAATCTGATCCGCTATTAATTGGGTAACTACCGACAGTCGTACCATTGACAATTAGATTAATTGTTCCAGGATACTGTGGGTATTGGTTATCGTTTAAGGGATGAGTACCTTGATTAACACTAATATTTATATTACAGCCTGTAGTTATATCACAGCTAGCAGGTACGCTGAAGGCATTAACACTAGGCTTACCATCTCCACAATTATGAACCGTATCGACAGAGCCAGATGAAGATGAGTTATTCGAGTGGTTACCAATAGGCCAGAAAATGTCTGCTGAAAAAGCGTTTGGATTGGAAGCATTTGTATTTTGTTTTGCTAGGTCTGGAGTACAGCTTGTTGCAGTACCACCAGAAACTTTATCGGTTGTCTGATTTGTGCTGGAGGCTTTCGCATTGCCGACGTACCAGGAAGGGAATAAGTCTGTACTAGGTCCTGGTTCTTGAGATCCGATTCCTACATGTGTAGTTTGAACAAATGCAGGTAGAGTTTTAATGCCTGATGGTTGAGCCCAACTAACTGGCTTCATGTTGAGGTTATCGGTAGCTGCTTCAATCCAATTTCTAGTCAAAGGTTCAGTCATATATTCCATACCACCTGAATTGAGGGGTCTATTGTCTGTGTGATAGCCTACCCATGATACAACTGCTAACTGAGTGTTCCAGGCCGTCATAAGGCCGTCATATGAGTTATTAGTAGTACCAGTTTTGACTGCAATGTCCCAACCGTTATATTTTTGGAATTTATATCCACCACGAGCTAGACTTGTACAATTTGTTGCTGTGCATGAGCCTGGCAAATAACTAGCTTTTGGATCACTCAACATGTTGTTAACTATATAAGCTGCATCAGGTCTGACAACTTGTTTCGGTTTTGGTTGAGTCCACTGATATACAGTCTTATTGTTTGAGTCGGATATTTTTAATATATATGTATTTGGAATTACGGCTCCTAGACGAGATAGGGATGCAACACCATTAACGTGCTGATCGAGATGAAGAAAGGCACCATCACCAATAGCTGATGCTCCGTAGCATTGTGTTGGAATTGTTCTTTCTTGATCGGCGTAACACTGATAGGCATTCTTATAGCCCATTAGTGCATCAGCAGTAGCTATTACCTTATTAGTACCAACTGTAAGCATAGCTTTAACGGCAGGTACGTTTCTTGAGCCTGCAAGAGCATATCTTAAAGCCTCAGCACCAGGGTATTTAAAGTCATAATCTTCCAAACAATTACCTGTTCCTTTGGGCGCAGGGAGAGTTTTATCTGTACAGGGATATCCGGGCAGTGGTTGCTGAATATCGTATATTGCGGATCCTGCTCCTGTATTGGTTGTATTTTCAATCATAGATACGTAATCGTAGGGCTTGAAGCTTGATCCGGGAGCCAATAGTGTTTGTGCGTAATTAATACTACCATGATCAGAGTTAAAGAAGTCTGTACCACCAACTTCCATAATGATTTGCCCAGTTGGTACACTCTCTCCAACCATTGCCTCCTCATCTGCTTTATATTTTGTTATATTAGCTATGTTTTTTGCTACATCTTTTTCGGCTTCTTCTTGAGCTTTCATGTCAAGTGTTGTAATAATCTTCCATCCACCACGATTGACTGTGGCTGCACCATATTGCTGTTGAAGTTGATTCTTGGCAGCTAATACGAAATAAGGAGCTTTAATACCATTATATTTATTAGTTAGAGGCTGTATTTGAGATAAGACATCTACTTTTTCGGCCGCTTTAGCCTGTGCTGATGTTATGTAGCCCTGGGATGCCATTTGAGACAAAACATAATTTTTTCGTGAGTTAAAAGCATTTTTATCGAAATCAGGACTATAGGGAGAATAATAAGCGGGAGATTTTGGTATGGTCGCAAGTAAGGCTGCCTGGGCTAGGCTTAGATCCTTAGCAGAAGTGTGGAAATAATCTTGTGAGGCAGCTTGAACCCCATATTCTATGCCTCCATAAGGAGCGACGTTTAGATAGCCAGTCAAAATATCGCTTTTGGAATACTCTCTCTCAAGATCTACTGCTAAAATAATTTCTTTTACTTTTCTTGAAATTGTTCGATTATCTGTCCAGTTTTCGTTTAATTTAACCAGCTGTTGGGTAATCGTAGATCCACCCTGTAAGCCACCGCCACGTTTCGTCAAATCATTAACACCGGCTCTTACAATTCCTCTTATGTCAAAGGCACCTTCATGATAAAAGCTTTTATCTTCAATTGCTACTGTAGCATTCTTCATGTAGGGGCTAATCTGTTTCGAGGTAACTGGAATTCTTTTCACAGCATTATAATCCTGAAAAAGTAATATTGAACCTGTTCGATCATAATAACTAATGCTGCCACCTATATTTGTACCAGTTATGTCTTTTAGATTAGGAAGATCTTTTCTAAAGTAAGCAAACATACCAATACCGAATATAAAGCCTACAACTATCATGATTCCGATAATTTTGAGACCCATGATAAGACCTTTTTTAGAGAACCAATAGTGATAAATTCTCTTTGGTTGAAGGTGGAATAATATACGTTTGAATTTACTGTTTGGTAGACCACTCATATAAACAGCTTTATTTCGGGCCTTACTATCTTTTCTGGTTTTCCACCTATTACCAATACCTTGGTTTAATTTAATAGGCCTACCAGCTTTAGTAACGTAAACATTCTTTTTCTGTCTAGAACGACTACTTTGATTTTTACTATTTCCCACGATAATTCTCGATTGCGATTTTAATCATAATTAATAATATTATAGCAAATTTTTTTTTACAAAATGCTTAAATTGATAATTCTTTTATTTCAATTTATTTAATCAAACTAATTTATAAGATATAATAAGGTTTATGAAATTTACTGAAGAATTAATTTGGCGCGGTTTTGTTAATCAAACAACCATTAAAGATATAAGTGTTCTAGATGGAGAGCCCATTACTTTTTACTTAGGTGTTGATCCTAGTGGTCCAGGTATGACTGTTGGGCATCTATCAATAGCTATGATGATTCGTCATTTTATTAAAGCTGGCCATAAACCAATACTACTTGTTGGCGGGGCAACTGGATTAATTGGTGATCCAGATGGTAAGTCTCAGGAAAGAGAACTAAATACGGAAGAAGAAATACAGAAAAATGTCAATATTATTAGCTCTCAGTATGCAAAAATTTTTAATGGTCAAAAATTTGTATTGGTTAATAACTATGATTGGTTCAAGGACTTAGGCTATTTAGACTTCCTTAGAACTATTGGTAAGCATGTACCCATGAGACAGATGCTAGGAAGAGACTTTGTTCAAAAACGACTGAGTGAGGATGGATCTGGAATTAGTTACGCCGAGTTTAGCTATTCACTAATTCAAGGATATGATTTTCTTCATTTATATAGAGACTTTGGAGCAAGTCTTCAAGTTTGTGGTGCAGATCAATGGGGTAATTGTATAGCTGGAGTAGATTTAATTAGACGAGTTGAGGGTGCAGAAGCTCATGTCTATTCAGCCCCTTTAATCATCAACAAAGCTACTGGAGTTAAATTTGGAAAAACTGAAGCAGGTGCAATTTGGTTAGATCCTAAGCTTACTAGTCCCTTCGATTTCTATCAATTCTGGTTTAACTCTGATGATGAATCGGCTAAAGACTATTTAAAAATCTATACATTAATAGAGAAAGATGAATACGATTCATTAATTAAAGATTTTGATGACGATCGATCATCCAGATTGGCTCAAAAAACCCTAGCTTATGAAGTGACAAAAATAGTTCATGGTCAAAAAATTGCCAATGCAGTGGTCGCAGCCAATGATATATTATTTGGCAAAAAACTATTTTCTTCACTCAATCAGTCTGAAATTGATGAAATATCTAAGATTTTACCAAACTTTAAAGTTCAGTCTAATTTTGCATCAACCTTAGTTGAAGCCGGTCTAGCTTCTTCTAATTCTCAGGCTATGAGTTTTGTTAAACAGGGTGCTATTAGAATCAACGGTGAAAAAATTAGTGACACTAACTATGAAATTAATTCTAAGGTTAATTTAATCCAAAGAGGAAAGAATCAATTTTCAATGGTTGTCAAAAAATAAATAACTGATAATATATATACCTAGTAATGACAAAAGAACACAAAAAAGCCGACCAATATAACGACCCTAGCCATAACTACCAAAAGTACTGGCTTGGTCGTGACTATGAACATCAAGCTGAAGTTATGGCGATTGCAAAACTACTGAAAGCTAGGCATTTTGATCATGCCATTGATATTGGTGGAGGCTATGGCCGACTCAGTGTAGAACTCGAAAAATATGCCGATAAAGTTACCCTTGCTGAACCATCTCAGCAACAATTAGATATTGCTAAAGACTTTCTATCGGAACATCCTGGCATAGATCAAAAACTCATGCAAGCCGACGATATTAAATATAAGGATAGTTCTATAGACTTGGTCACAATGATACGAGTTATGCATCATCTACCAGATCCTTCTAGTGAATTTAATGAAATTTCTAGAGTCCTATCTGAAGATGGCCTAGCAATTATAGAAGTTGCAAACTACATGCACTTTAGAAACAGAATTAAACATTTATCTAAGGGAGCTAAAATGCCTCTCGAGCCTGTTGATATTAGGTCCAAGAAATACCAAAATAAGGACGAGATACCTTTTGTTAACCATAACCCTAAGACCGTAATTAAGCAGTTAGCTCATGCTGGACTTAAGGTTGAGCGAATATTATCTGTATCTAATCTTAGAAGTACTAAGATTAAGCAAACTGTACCTATGAG
>CAITDW010000239.1 GCA_903891235.1 uncultured Candidatus Saccharibacteria bacterium | reverse complement strand
TCACTAAAATAAAAATATATCACTAAAATAAAAATTTTCAATCAATGGTGGGCGGTAAGGGACTCGAACCCCCGACTTCCTCGGTGTAAACGAGGCGCTCTAGCCAACTGAGCTAACCGCCCTAAATGGTGCGCGAGAGAAGACTCGAACTTCCACAGGGTTGCCCCCACTACCACCTCAAGGTAGCGCGTCTACCATTCCGCCACTCGCGCGAGTGAGAGCTAAAATAAATCAAAGTACCCTGTTATATTACTTAAATTCAGGAGAAAACTCAAGAGTAATATGTTATGAAGTCGGTAAAAACGTATTATTTCCTCTTGAATAGTCTTGTTTGAGCATATTTTTTACTTCATCTATTGAGCTATTTACTTTTACGCCAGGGTTTAAAATATTATGTGGGTCAAAAATATATTTCAGTTTTACCATTAAATTGTATGCATCAACTCCGTATAATCTTTCTAGATAAAGTGATCTCAATCTACCGTCATTATAGCTACTACTAGTACTACCTCCTAAAGATATTAGCATTGGATAATAGTCTTCCATCATTTTAAAAACCTTCTGTCTATCACCAACGACACTAAGATCTAAAAATGGTTGAATGTGTAGGTTGCCCTCACCTACATGACCCCAAATAGCAATTTGAACATGATTTTTACTAAATATTTCATACAAGTTTTCTATATACTCAGATATCTTACTTGTTGGTACGATACCATCTTCCAATAAAGGCACTGGCCTAGTATTTCCGTCAACATGATTTAGAATTACAGAACTAGCATTTCGAATCTTCCAGATATTTTCAATTTTATCTCCACTATTCTCTGTCTGACTGAACATAGCATAGTGAGATAAAATTTTATCTGCTTTTTTAGCTAGTTTTCTTCTTAACCTTTCATTAGCATTATCAAATTCAACAAACAGAATAAACTTTGGTGTTTCTTCTGGGAGTACATCTTTTAAAAGATTAGGATTAATTCTATTGACCATATCTAAGAATGTTTTATCTACAACTTCTATTGCACTTGGAGAATCAGATAATTTATTCAATTCATTAATTGCATCCTGTAGTTCATTCAAGCCTTCAAAGAATCCAAAAATTAAAGTCGTATCGGTGTTATGAGTCTCTGTTGTTAATATTGCTTCAGTTATTATACCTAAAGTTCCTTGAGAGCCAACAAATAGTGGAGTTAAATCAAAACCTTTTTTCGTAGACACGTCTCTTATATCATAACCAGCACCATTTCTTGATACTGATAGATCGGTGTTACTTATAAGTTCTTTATTTTCTTCGATGAGACTATCTAAAGATCTATATATTTCACCTTCGAAATCTGATTGGCCCATTTTTTTACTTAATTCTTTTTTATTAAGCGGCTTGGTATCTATAATTTCACCATTGGCCAATACAACCCTTAAAGACTTAACATATCTACGCATATCTCCATATTTAACAGATTTTTCGCCGCCAGAGTTATTTGCAATAGCTCCCCCAATAGTAGAATATTCCAAAGATGAAGGATATGGCGGTATAAATAATCCATGAGTATTGAGTGATTGTTGTAATTTACCAAAATTAATCCCTGGTTCGATTGCTATTTCACCTGATTTGGTATTAAGTTCTATAATTTTATTCATGTGCGCAGGAAATACCATGATAATTCCATTGCCAATGGCGGCACCTGTCTGGTCGGTACCTGAACCTCTAGATGTAATCGGTAATGATCTTCCTCTCTCGGCAAGCTGCCAACTAAATCTAGTAGCTTTTCTTACATCATTTTCATTTCTAGGATAGACAATTACGGAAGGTGTAATTGATAATATGCTATTATCATTTGAAAAATAAGATCGGGCATCCTTAGAGTCCATTACTTCTCCCCTGAGGTGATTTTGTAAGTAATGCGCTATCTTATTCATAAATGTTTATTCCCCCTTAAACTGATTGGTCTTTTTTATTTTAGCATATGGTGGAGATGCGGGGACTCGAACCCCGGACCCCCTGCTTGCAAAGCAGGTGCTCTAGCCAACTGAGCTACATCCCCATATGACTTATCTATCTTGGTGGGCTTGCCGGGACTTGAACCTGGGACCTCGTCATTATCAGTGACGCGCTCTAACCAACTGAGCTACAAGCCCTTAATAGATAGCTTGCGGTATTGTATCGAAACAAACCGTTATTGGCAATTCTATTTTTTAAAAAAAGCTCTCTGTATAGAGAGCTTTAGTCTTAAAAATTTCAGTAGTGCAATCAACGCCAATCATAAACTTTCAGAACTGATTCTCGCTATGTAATAAAACATAATTCGTAAACTAACAGTACTGCATTAGTTTACCGAGACCGACCTAGCTCTCGAAATAATAAATTAAATCGATGCTAGTTTTCTCCCTAGAAAGGAGGTAATCCATCCGCACCTTCCGGTACGGATACCTTGTTACGACTTAACCCCAATCATCTCCCCTACCTTAGGGCTCGGCAAGCGAACACGTCAGGTATTGGCGACTTTCATGGCTTGACGGGCGGTGTGTACAAGACCCGGGAACGTATTCACGGTAGTAATGCTGACCTACCGGTACTAGCGATTCCAGCTTCATGCAGGCGAGTTTCAGCCTGCAATCCGAACTTGGACCGGTTTTGATGGGATTTGCTCCGTCTCGCGACTTGGCAGCCCTTTGTACCGGCCATTGTAGCGTGTTTGTAG
>CAITDW010000238.1 GCA_903891235.1 uncultured Candidatus Saccharibacteria bacterium | reverse complement strand
TTGATGACACCGATCTTAACAACGATTCAAAACAGACCGAGCTGAAAAAATTAGTACCTGGATATGAGGTTGTATTTATTAGTGCCAAGCTAGAAAATGAACTACGAGAACTAGATAAATATGATGCCAATGAACTGCTTGCAAGTTACGGTCAAACAGAAAATGGACTGTCAAGTCTTATTAAATGTGCTTATAAAGCCTTAGGTCTACAAAGCTATCTAACGGCCGGAGAAAAAGAAGTTAGAGCTTGGACCATTCATGCCGGCGATACAGCCCCCAAAGCAGCTGGAGTGATCCATGGCGACTTTGAAAAAGGCTTTATTGCTGCTGACATTGTAGACTATCCATTACTAATAGAATCCGGTTCATTGCAGACTGCTCGTTCTCAAGGTAAAGTGAGAACCGAAGGCAAAGCTTATATTATGCAGCCAGACGATGTAGTTGAATTTAAATTCAACGTTTAGGTATGAGACCTTTTCTTGGCCAAGACCTATTCCTATAAGTGAACGAATTTTTTACAAATGAATTAGCCGGATATGCAATTCCATTATTGATTGCTGGCAATGGATTTCGCATCACTTCGGTGATATCAGAATCCTTACTAGACAATGAACTATTTACAGCCAGAGCAGCTAATGAAAGATTGTTCATAGCATTCTTAGTGAGTGGCAATGGTTGTTCTATGTTACTTACATAATTAGCTTTTTCTAAAGTTACAGGCTGACTTCTCAGAGTATTAGTTTGCCCTATATTTTGTAAATTCTGATAATTCAAATTTGAGGTAAATGTATTATTTGCTTGAAATTGTCTTATGGCTAAAACATGTTTTTGTGAATTCATTGCGAGTCTTCTAAGCCTAGTTACATTCCAAGAAGTAAAATATAATTTCTTGGTTGGAGTGAATATCTTGACAGTAGAATCAAATAATCTATGCGAATAATCTATTTCCGCAATCATGTCATATCTTATATCCTCTAGTGTCATAAACATCGGTTTCACATCAACTAAGATAATTCTCTGGTTAGTAGCGCATAATAACGCAAAGCCATTAAAATAGTGACCATTCACACAATCTGTAATTTCTTCCCCAGGGAGCAAAATATTGCAAAGCTCTCTTATTTCAGACCTTCCCCAAAGTCCAATTCGGTGTCCAGTCTGTCTTAATTGTTCGTCTATTATATTTAAACTTACCATGACTATTACCTCCTTAGTAATTACATAATAGTCTATTTGAGATGGTCTAGTATGTTAATTAACGCACTAAATTTTAGAGACAAAAATCACTCAATTGGCAAAACAGGCCAATTCTGTCATAATGTATACATGTTAGCCTCTAAACAACAGACTAATGCCTTGGTAAATTTATTTCATCAAGGAAAACAAATAACATACTCTAAGGGCGAATTCATAATTAGGCCTGGCGAAATTCCGCCGGGTGTTTTATTTTTAGAATCAGGTCTTGTCAAAGCCTATAATATAACTAAGTATGGTGAAGAAAATCTTTTAGTCATAAGACAAAAGGGTGAAATACTAGCTTTAACTTGGGCTATAACCGGTGAAGATAGAGATATTATATATACGGCCCTAGAGCCAACGACGCTTTGGCGTCTTCCTAGAAAAGATTTCATTAATTCAATTCAGTCAGATCCACAAACGAGCCTACCTCTGGTTGATATGGTAACTTATATGTACAAAATGCATTCTGAGCGAATCTTAAATCTTGAATATAGGACAGTGAGAGAAAGACTCATTTCATACCTATTAACCTGTTCAGATAGATTTGGTCAGGTTGGTGAAAATAAGAATCAAGTGATACTCGGCGTTCCTTTAAGGCAGCAAGATATAGCTAGTTCTATCAATGCCACCAGAGAAACAACTGGTAGACAATTAGCCTACCTTGAAAGACAAAATCTAATAAATAAGAAAAATTCATTCATTACTTTATTAGATATAGATAAATTAAAAAATTATCTTTGATTTATTTTTTTAAGTAAATAAAATCTTTCGATATTACCTTTTGAACCATGTATCAGAGAATCTGCCTTATTCAAAATCAGGAAATATTTTTGGACCCATTGCTCGAAATCTTTCAAAATTTTTCTTCTAATTTGATCGTTTTTTATAATTCCCTTATGTTTTTCTAAAGATTTAGCTTCAAATTGGGGTTTGACCAAAACGCATACCATAGCTTCAACTGGGATTATATCTATTATGGCTGGTAATATATCTCGAAGTGAAACAAAAGATAAATCCATAACAATAATATCTGGGTCTTCAGATAGCGCAGTCATAGATCTAATGTCAGTTTTTTCATGTATCTCTACGTTTGGATGTTTTCTTAATAATTCATGAAGTTGCATAACTCCAAGGTCAACCGCGATAATTTTTTTTGCGCCATGCTCTAACGCAAAATCACTAAATCCCCCCGTTGAGCTACCAACATCTAAGACTGTCATATTTTTAAAATTTATTCCGAACTTATCTGCTACGCTAGCTAATTTTAATCCACCACGGCTAACATAATTTTGTTTAGTCATATTATCTTAACCTGTTTATTTTACTCTCTCGATATAAGTGCCAAGTCGAGTATCTACTTTTATCAAATCTCCAGTTTTTACAAATGCGGGTACTTTAATGATCTTATTAGTTTCTAGGGTTGCATCCTTAAGTACATTAGAAGTTGTATCGCCCCTTACCACATCTTCACAGTATGTTACTTCCAAAACTAAGCTTTTAGGTAATTCAATACCTATCAATTTATTGTTAAAGAATTGTGCAGTTACGTTATCGCCTTCTTTAAGATAATCTTTTTGTTCATCTAGGTCTTCAATAGACACCTCGAACTGGTCATAATTGCTTAGATTCATGAAATAATATTTAGAATTATCTGAATATAAATATTGCACAGTTATATTATTGACTTCAGCGCTTTCAATTGATTCATTACCCTTGAATGTTTTATCTAGAACCTTACCATCAATCAGGCTTTTCATTTTTATATTAACTATAGACCCGCCTCTTCCCATAACCTTCTGGGAATACTCAACTACTCTATAAGGAACATTTTCTAATTGAAAAACAGTACCTTTTTTTAAACCAGTAATACTAAGAGCCATAATAGGTATTATTATAGATTTAGTTATTAGCTACGAAAGGTAAAAGAGCCAAATGTCGAGCTCGCTTAATTGCTCGAGCTAGTTGTCTTTGTTGACTTTCAGTTAATCCAGTTTTTTTTCTAGATTCAATTTGACCATAAATGTTTATGTATCTTTGTAGATTCTTATAATCTTTATAATCAAAAAAAGTTGAATCTGATTGTTTCTTAAATATCTTTGCCATTACTTATTTCTCCTTAAAATGGTATATCGTCTAAATTAATTGGTTCATCGCCCACATCATCAATTACTACACTATCTTCTTTAGCAGCAGCTTTCTTAGAATTAGCCTTTGGTGTTGGTTCTTCGTCATTTCCTGCATTGCTACTATTTTCTCCACCTCTTGCATCAAGAAAAGTTACGTCACTAGCTAGAATTTCAACTTTATTCCTCTTGTTGCCGTCTTGTTCCCAGCTGCGACTTTGCAGTCTTCCCTGAACTAGAACTCTTCGTCCTTTAGTAACATACTGTGCCACTCTTTCTCCAAGATTAGCCCAAGCAACAACATCTACGTAATCAGTTGCTTCTTTCCAATCGCCACTAGCTGAGTCCTTATAGCTTCTATTTAAAGCTAAGCTAAAACTACAAACTGATTGACCAGTTGGAGTTTGTCTTAGTTCAGGGTCTCTAGTTAGATTACCCATTAATGTTACCTGATTTAAACTTCTTGCCATAATTGTTACTCCCTTATAAGGATATTATACATCCGATTATATATCTTACGCTGTTTTTTCCTGATTTTCGTCTTTATCCTTAGATTCTTCAGACTCACTTCTTTCAGCTAGTCTTTTTCGTTTATCGGCGATAGCAGCTTCAGCCTTAGCAATTTTCTTTAGGTCAGGTTTGACAATAATAAATCTTAATACTTCTTCTGTAATATTAAGAATTTTTTCAATCTTAATAACAGACTGTGGTGGAATATCGATCGTATAAAAAACATAGATTGCATGATCTTGCTTTTTAATTGTATAGGCAGTTTTTCGCTTGCCCCAATTATCTACTTTGACAATTTTTGAACCATTGTCTTTAAAGATTTTTTCTACTCTTTGTGTAGCTTTATCTAAATCTACTTCTAGACCTGGATCAAACAATAATCCAATTTCATATTGATTCATTTAAGAAATCTCCTTCTGGTTAGCAGCCTATGTACCTAACAGTCATAAGCCGAAGTTAATAATAAACATATTATAACTACTCTTTAAGCTTTAGTCAATTATTAATTCTTATGTCTCGCTATCATCTTCAGATTCAAGCTCTGCAGGCTGATTATTCCCGCCTAAAACTTCATCAATACTACTAATTAGGACTTCTCTAGGTCGCGAACCATCGGCGTGACCGACTATTCCCTGCTCTTCCATTGTTTCTATAAGTCTAGCTGCTCTACCGTAGCCAATTCTTAGCCTTCTTTGCAATAAGCTTGTACTAGCTTTGCGTCCCTCTATGACAACATGAAGTGCGTCCTTCCACATTTCATCATCAGCATTATTAGCGCCATAATCTGCAACTATGCCACCCTTACCATTCAATTGAACAGGTTGTGAAATTATTTCATCATCATATTGAGGTGCCCGTTGCATTCTTATAAAATCATTAACTTTACTTGTCTCATCACCAGATATATAAGCCGCCTGTACACGTTTAGGCTTAGGCATATCAGATGTTAAGAAAAGTAAATCTCCTTGACCAAGTAATTTTTCAGCACCCATTTGATCAATAATTGTTCGGCTGTCAATCTGCGATGCTGTCGTAAAGGCAATACGAGCAGGAACATTAGCCTTAATTAGACCCGTAATAACATCAACCGATGGTCTTTGAGTGGCTAGAACTAAATGTATACCTGCAGCTCTGGCTTTTTGGGCTATCCTGACAATCAATGCTTCAACATCTCTTGCGGCCATCATCATAAGATCAGCTAATTCGTCTATTACGATTACAATATAAGGCATTCCGGCTTCTTTTTTAAGTTCGTTGTATTCCTCTATATTACGTCTTCCAACCTCAGCCAAAGCTTTTAATCTTCTATCCATTTCAGCCACCGCCCATTTCAGTGCGCTTATACATTTTTCGGGGTCATTAATAACTGGAGTTAGTAGATGAGGTAGGTCGTTATATGGTGCCATTTCAACTTGTTTAGGGTCAACTAGAATCAGTTTTAAATCACTTGGACTATTATGATAGAGCAAGCTAGTTAGGATTGTATTAATCATAACTGATTTACCTGATCCAGTTTGACCAGCTACTAATAGGTGTGGCATTTTAGCTAAATCATATACTACTGGTGCCCCAGCAATATCACATCCAATAATAATCCCCAAAGGAGAACTCATTGACTGCCACTCACGAGATTTTAATAACGAACTAACTCTAACAATTGCTGCTTTAACATTTGGTACTTCAATACCGACAGCTTTTTTACCAGGTATTGGTGCTTCAATTCTAATTGAATGTGCAGCTAAATCTAGCGCTAAATTTGTTTCTAGATTTGTAATTTTGGTGAGTTTCACACCATTTGATGGTTTGAGAGTAAACTGAGTGACTCTAGGACCAACGTTAGCACCTTCCATTTCAACAGGTATATTAAAATTAGCTAGCGTATCTTGTATAGATTGAGCATTAGAAGCAACATTACCTGCATCGGCTTTATCCTGCTGTTGGTTCAAAAGATTGATTGATGGGAACTTCCATCCAGGATCGCTAGCAGTAGTTAGTGCTTCATGATTATCGGACGGTGATACTTTTTGTGCTGCATTTTTAAAAGTAGACAATCGGTTGGTTCTCATTCCACTATTTTCAACAGGTACACCCTCATTTAATTTAAAACCTGGACTAGATTTTAATGCTGCTAAATCACTATCTGGCTCTTTGTCTCGGTTCTTTAATAACACGGCTAATTTAGCAAAAATCTTAGGCGATACATCTAATGAAAAGAGTATTGAAAAAATAGTTAGAGTTAAAAATACGAACGATGCTGGCATTTTTGTTATGGCCAGTAGGCTAATATTTCCAATCAGTTTTCCGAGATTACCGCCATGTCCACCAACCCATCCACCTTTGAACTGATATATGCCAATAATATAGAACCATGTAGATAAAGATACTATTGAAATAATAATACTTATGAGCTTAGTTAAAGGCACTCTATTATCTTCTGTTCTAAATTTTGTTATAGCTAGAAACAAAAGAGCAATAGGCAGATAATATGCTGCCCATCCAAGCGCCCAATATGTACCATGAAATAGTCCATTTGGTAATGGACCTCCACCACCAAATCCTCCAAGCAGTATGAATACGGCGAGGATAATTAGACAAATTGCACCTGCTAAAGGCCAAAAAGAAGATGCTTCTACTGCAGCTTGTTTTTTTCTTTTTCTAGTTTGTTTTTTTCTTTTTGCCATTGTGGTTATTATATCATTTAATTTTATCTGTTAATAACAATATGAGCCTTATTTATTTCATTTAATTGCTTATGCTATTATATAAACAAACTACGAACTTGTCAAGCATTTTAAGCATTAGTCCGTTCTAATGCTTAGTTAATTTTTGATTAGTATTAACGATAATATCCATATATTCTCTGCTTATATAAGCAGAGAATAAGATTGTCTACTCAGGGCATATCTATTGATTGATATGGATTGCTATCCTCGAGAATCTTGATTAAGGAGCTGTTCTCTCATTTTAGAAAATCGTTTTTGTTGTTCTATCGCAATATCTTCCGGAGTTTTAGTTTTACCATTGGGATGATTCTTTTGAATTTCATTTTTTCCACCAATAACATTAACTACAGGAATAACAATAGGGCTTCTATTGGTATTTTCAAATAGAAAATGTGTGACAAAGTCTTTTAATTCTACTTTGAATCGATCAAGTTCAATTCTCTTAAATCTCTGAATAGTTGCTCTTCGTAGTTCTTGTCTGAGGTTGTTCATTAATTCTTCGTTATCTCTCATGTATATAAATCCTCTTGAGATAATATCTGGACTAGTTAGAAGGACTCCATTCTTCTTATCGATTGTTAGGATAATAACTACTAGTCCTTCTTCTGCAATCATAAGTCTATCTTTAATTACTACGCCAGAGACAAGTGAGCCAGTTTGATCAACAAGAATAGTACCATGAGGAACTTCCTCGTCAATTGTCATTTTATCTCTAGTAAAATTAAGTACTTGGCCATTATCTACATTAACAGCATTTACCCTTGGAATACCTTCTTCGACAGCATGTTCAATATGTCTTTGCTTTGTACGATAACTACCATGGTTAGGAATAAAGAACTTAGGTTTAATAATATTAATCATTTCCTTATATTCATCAATTGATGCATGTCCAGAAATATGTAGTGGACCACATCCATCTAGTTCGCGCGTCTCATGCCTAAAAACATGGACATTCTTTCTCATTAAACCGTCTACCATTTTTCCGATATATGCATCATTGCCACTTTCTGGGATTGCAGATGAAGATAATATGACTGAGTCATTAGCTTTTAATTTAATGTGTTTGTGGTCACCATTAGCCATTCTTTGCAGTGCAGAATTAGGTTCCCCTTGTGAACCAGTACAGACAACAATTACTTCATGATCTTTAAGATTGGCAACATTAGCTATTGGTATAAAAGTTCCCTTAGGTACTTTTACGAAACCATAGCGAATTGCCATTTCAAGTGTTGATACCATGCTTCTTCCATCCATAGCCACCTTTCGGTTATGATGTACGGCTGCATTTATAACCATCTGAATACGGTTAATATTAGTTGAGAAAGTTGCAATAAAAATTCTGCCTGGAGCCTGATCCATAATCTTAATCAGACTAGGTTCAATTGTGCTTTCACTTGGAGTACGACCAAGTTTTTCAGTTGATGTGCTTTCACTAAATAAGGCTAATACTCCCTCATTTCCAATTTGTTTTAATCTTTCGATATCACTTTTTTCTTTATCAAGTGGAGTTGGATCAAACTTAAAATCACCAGTACAAACTAGATTTCCTATGGGTGTACTAATGACTACAGTTGTGCTTCCAGGTATTGAGTGGGTTATTCTAATTAATTCTATAAAGAAATTACCAACTTTTAATTTTTCATGAGTATCTTCATTCATTACTACAGTATTAAGTTCAAAATTTTCTGGCATTGGCGCACTAAAGTTAGAAAAAATCTCTTCAACTCGGCCGATAGTAAACTTTGATCCATAGACTGGTGCTGGATATTTTGGAACAATATGTGGCATGCCACCAATATGGTCAAGATGACCATGAGTTATAATATAACCTCTAATTTTATGTTTAATCGTATCAAGATATGAAGTATCACAAATAAGATAATTAATTCCAGGCAGAGCTCCCGTACCAAGATCTAATCCACAGTCAACAATTAATACATCGTTCATATATTCTATGACCATCATATTTTTTGATCCAATAGAATCCATACCACCAAGTGGAATAACTCTTAGGGTTGGACTGTCATCAATAAAATTAGCTCTAGGCCTCTTATCTTTATTATTGTTAGCCGATACATATTGGTTAACTATTCTTTGAGCATCATCCTGATTTCTCCGTTGTGCCCTAATTGCTGCACCTCGTGATGCGCCTCTTGGTTTAATATTTTTTTCGTTTGTCATAAATTCCTTTCTTTAGATTTTCATCTATAAACGTATTTTTAAATTTCATTTAAAATCATAGGTATTTTTAAAAAATCATCTATTAACTTTTGCTTCATCGAGCCGTTATATAAAGCAACAGCTGGATGATACAAAGGTAAATATAACCTTCCATCGACCTTTTCAGGCATACCATGAACTTGAGATATCTTTCTCTTTGGTAAAAAACAATCCATACTATGTCTTCCTAGTGTGATAATTAATTTCGGCGAGATTATATCTAATTGTTTTATTAGATAAGGCAGGAAAGATTGTTTCTCCTCTTTAGATGGATCTCTATTTTCTGGTGGTCTATATTTAACAATGTTAGTTATATAGACCATATCTCTCTCAAGATTAATTTTAGATAATAGCTCATTAAGCAGTCTTCCAGAAGCCCCAACAAAAGGTTTTCCAGATTCATCTTCCTTTTTTCCAGGTGCTTCACCTATTAAAACTATTGATGAATTTGGATCACCCTCACCAAATACTAAATTATTAGCGGAGCTAGCAAGTTCAGGGCATACCTTATCAATAACTATTTGGTTTTTTAAATTCATTAATCGGTCTTGTTTTTTCATTTATTTAATTAAGCTGTTTTAAAAATTCTATAAAATCGATTGATGCTTAGAAATAGTAGTAAAAACGTTCCGCTATAGAACCACATATTTGCAGTATTAAGCGCCAATGATCCGATGCCGTATGCTAGCCCAAGCGAAAAAATAAATAATAAAAAATTTATAAGTTTTTTATGATGAGTATATTTTTTCACTTGTCAAAAATTACCTTTACTTTATTGCTGCCTTTAAACTAAGTTGGAGTCTTCCTCTATCATCTATAGATAATAATTTCACATCAACCTTGTCACCTTCATTAATAAAATCACTTGTCTTGTTAACGCGTTCTTCAGATAGCTCACTAATGTGTACTAAGCCTTCGCGTCCAGGTAAAATTTCCACAAAGGCTCCGAAATCTAAAACGCTGACCACGCGGCAATCCTTATATACTCTTCCAATCTCTGGATCTTCTGTTAAATTTTTTATCCAAGCAACAGCTCCATCAATAGATTCCTTATTCGGACTAGCGACCAAAACTGTACCATCATCTTTAATATCAATTTCAGCACCAGTTTCAGCAATTATCTTATTAATCATCTCGCCGCCCTTACCAATAACTTCTCTAATTTTATCTGGGTTTATCTTAATAGTTTCTACTCTTGGAGCATACTTACTAAGATCAGTTCTAGGACGAGGTAAGGTTTTTAGCATAATATCAAGTATATGTGCTCTTCCTGCAGTACCTTGTGCTAAAGCTTGGGCTAATATATCCACACTTAGGCCATGAACTTTCATGTCCATTTGCAAAGCATTAATACCTTTGGCAGTACCAGCAACTTTGAAGTCCATGTCACCTGCAAAATCTTCAGCATCAGCAATATCGCTCAAAATAGCAATTTTATCACCTTCCATCATGAGACCCATTGCAATTCCACTAACTGGAGCCTTGAGTGGCACACCAGCATCCATTAATGCCAAACAACTAGAACAAGTTGCTGCCATTGAAGTACTTCCGTGCTGACTCATTATTTCAGTTACTGATCTAATGGTATACGGAAAGACATCTTCGCCTGGAATAACTGGCAGTAAAGCACGTTCAGCTAAAGCGCTGTGACCAATCTCTCGCCTACCTGGACTACCTAGTCTTCGAACTTCACCGACAGTATAACCTGGTGCATTGTAGTGATGAAGGTATCTTTTTTCGGTACTCTTCTCCATTGTATCAATCATCTGAGCGTAGCTAAGTGGAGCTAATGTAACAACATTAAGGCCTTGGGTCATCCCTCTGGTAAATAGACTTGAGCCATGAGCTCTCGGTAGTAAGCCGACTTCTGCACTAATCGGGCGAATTTCAGTTAATTTTCTTCCATCGGGTCGTACTTTATCTTCTAAAATACCCCTGCGAACATCTTTATTAATAGCAATGGCAAAGGCTTCTGAATATGATCCTTTATTTTCTGCAAATAATTCCTCACCATCAGAATCTTTGAAGTTATCCATCATAGCTTGCTTAATTTCAATCAATTTTTGAATTCGACTTGGGTAATCAATTTGAACCTTAGCACCTAATTTATCTTTTAAGAATTTATCTACTTTCTCCTGTAATTCACCAGCAATACTAATGACTGAATAATCCATTGGCACAACGCCAACTTTTTTAATTAATTCTTGTTGAAGTTTAATAGCTGGTTGGATAGCCGTATGCGCAAATTCTAGAGCCTTAACAACTTCAGCCTCAGTGATTTCATTAGCACCAGCTTCAACCATTGTTATGGCCTTTTCAGTTCCAGCTACAACTAAGTCTAAATCGCCATTTTCGAGCTGTTCTAGGCTTGGGAGCGCCATAAGCTTGCCATTTACTCTTCCAACTCTTATGCCAGCTATGGGGCCATCGAATGGGGCTCCTGTAAGGCAAAGAGCTGTAGATATAGCTATCATTGCAATTGAATCAGGTCTAAAATCTGGATCCGTAGACAAAACAGTTGCAATAGCTTGTACTTCATTTCTATAGCCCTTTGGCCATAGTGGTCTAATTGGACGATCAATTAATCTTCCAATGAGAATTGCATCATCACTCGGACGACCCTCTCTCTTAATGAAGCGACTTCCGCTGATTTTACCTGAAGCATACATCTTTTCTTCATATTCAATACTTAGAGGAAAGTAATCCATTCCTGTCATGCTTTCAGGACTCACCATGGCTGTTCCTAGAATTACAGTGTCACCGTATCTAACGATCACTGAACTAGTACTCCTGAAACCTACTCGGTTGATTTCCATGCTAAGTCTTCTTCCGCAGAAATCTGTTTCAACTGAAATAATATCTTTATTAAACGGGTTAATAGTTTTTGTCATATTTTCTACCTTTCTACTAGACTAAATAGTAGCTTTAGTACTTACGGATAAGGTTCAAATATATACCTTTTAAACTAGTATCTTGTGCCAACACAATGTATTAAAGTGATATATCTGTTCTCTATCCGTAAATATATATTTTAGTTTGTTAAAATGCACAAGCTATTTGTCTCTCAAAGAAAGACTAACAGTTTAAGCACTATTTACGTAAACCAACTTTTTTAATAAGCGCTAAGTAGGCTTGACTATCTTTTTCTGCAAGATACTTAAGTAATCTTCGTCTTCTACCGACCATCTGTAGTAAAGCCCTACGAGCTGAGAAATCTTTTTTAGAAATCTTTAAATGATCAGTTAGTTCTTTGATTCTTTCAGTCAAAATACCAACCTGTACGGATACTGATCCGGTGTCATTCTTGTTTACTTGTAAATCATCTACAAGCTTCTGTTTTTTCTCACGAGTTATCATAATTTAGTACCTACAATATCACACTATTACATTTAATTCAAGGATATTTTATCTAATTCATAGTTCTGTGAAAAGATGCGATTTAAGACTTTCTGAATTCAAATCAGCCATCTTAAGTGCATTATCTACTGAATATTTATCTATACTTAATCTTCTCAGTTCAGTTAAGTATGCTCCTGTCTTTAATTGTTTACCAATATCACTAGACAAAGATCTTATATATGTACCACTACTTACTTCTGTAATAAGACTTAGTTTTGGATATTTATATGATTCTAATTTAATATTATAAATCTTAACAGGTCTTGGTTGCATTTCGACTGACTTGCCAGAATGAGCCAACTTGTATGAGCGCACTCCATTAATTTTAATCGCTGAATAAATAGGAGGAACTTGTTCAATGTCGCCAGTAAAAATCTTTAAAACTTTTTCTATCTCTGAAATATTAGGTTTATAGTCTGATTGTTGTTCAATGACACCTTCAGCATCACCAGTTGGTGAAGTATAGCCAAGTCTCATTTTTAAACTATAAATTTTATCTTTTTTTATAAGCTCATCGGACCTTTTTGTATATGAACCAACTAAAATTATTAACAGACCAGTTGCTAAAGGATCAAGCGTACCGCAGTGGCCAACCTTAATCTTTTTACCATATTCTTGTCTTAAAATAGATCTAATTTTGGCGACACAATCGAACGAAGTCCAATTTAAATCCTTATCTATTAGTAAAATTCCTTCCATATAGACAATGAGTTTACATCAAGTCAAAAAGATAAGCCAGTTTATTCAAGATGGGTTCAAAGGATTAATAATAGGTGGTGGCACGGGTGGTGGAGTTGCAGAAGAGTTAGGCGCTGAAGTCGGACTAGTAGTTGGCTCAGGTAAGTTTGGAACTAAATTAGTTGGCAATGGCATATCCATCATGCCCCCTGGCGCACTATTCTGGCTAGGATGCACATCTTCTCCAAGAGGTAGTGCATTCAATGATTCTGGTGGTTTATATGGGGCTGGGTCAGCTAGATTATTAATTGCCTGTCTTGCTCTTTCCATTTCTTCATTACGATTATCTGTAGAGGTATTTGATGCAACAGCTATAGGCTCTATAACAGGATCGAGATTATTAATTGGATTATAGGGTGGGTTTACAGGGGTTATCGTTTGAATAGTTTGGGCAATAGGATTACTGGCTGGAGTAAGACTATCTGCTGTAGGCAAAGCCATAGTCGGCGGTGGTCCAAAATTCTTAGTACCATGACTAAGCATAAAATTATTATTAGAAGTTTGTGCAGTCGAAGTTACATCATAAGAATCTACGGGTGAACTATCTGCTAATGGTGAAGTGTTCTGGATATTAGAATCACCGTTAGATTTATGGCCTAAGACTGGAGGCGTAGGTTGCTGAGTTATTGGAGGTAAACCTGCGGGCGGACTTACTGGAGGCGTAGGTTGCTGAGTTATTGGGTTTGGTCCAGCGGCAGCTAAGGCTTCTGAAGTTGGAGTATCTTCATATTCCTCATCGTCTTCATCCTTTAATAAGTTCCCTCTTTGATCAATCTTTATTTTATCTACTCTTTCCGCTTCATCTTTAAAATTAAAATCATCAGTATGATCAATATCTAATTCACCTAGGTTAGTTATTTCTGCCTCTGCTTCATTCTTTTTTTCATTTTTTTCAGATTTTATAAGTGAAGGCGACCCTACTGGAGTTTGCTCATTGGCAGGATTAGCACCAGCACCGGATCCAGAATCTGATTTACCATCTTCCTTAGAAACATCGGCAACAACTTCTTTTGGTGGTGGAGGAGCTATTTCAGATTCTAGCTTATCTGCAACAAGTTGTTGATTGGCTCCAGCAGATAATAATTGAGAACTAATGGATAGTGATTGTGGGGTAGTTTTTTCATTCGAAAACCTTTGAGTACAAGCGACAATACCGGTTAATAATGCGGTCGCAATCTGTTCATCGATAACTTCTCCGCCACCTATATCATTGGCAAGCAAAGTGACCATTTCAGACAAACTTGAAGTAGTAGTGTCAACCCAATTTAAGCTGCCGATTGTCGTTGGTTCGGGAGTATTAGATATAGCAATAATAGTAGCATCATGCAAAATTCGTCCATGGCTAGAAATCGCCTGGTCTAAATCGCTTTGTTTATTTACGCCGAGCGCTACAATCACATCGACATTTAAATCGCCCAAACTAAAATCTAAATCATCCTCACTAATAGAAGTTTTATACGGTGTAATAAAGATTCTTACTCTATTATCCTCAACTTTATACTTCAATTTATCAGCTTTAGCTTTGTCTATGGCGATTATAAAATCTTGAAAACTATCAGTAGTTTTCTCGATTGTTTTTTGTGGCTCTAAGAACTCTAAAATCGAAGGTACTGCACCACTAAAAACTGCACTGGCATGTTTTTTCATTTTTCCAAAAATTAATGAAAGTCCAAGCAAAGCTGTTAACTCATCTAAAGTTGGATTACTATTCACAGTAACGAGAACATTATATGAATTCTTTAATTTTTCCGCTATTTGAGGACGATTATTAATATTTACAGAAACTGGTGCAACAGGATTAATTGGTGTTGGAGTTGGTGCAACAGGTTCAGGAGGTTGAGCAGTTAATGATTGGGGAGCAGGATTAATTGGTGGAAATGGACTATCTGGCAACGGTTGATTCACATTGGTAATTGGTGTTGGAGTTGGTGCAACAGGTTCAGGAGGTTGAGCAGTTAATGATTGGGGAGCAGGATTAATTGGTGGAAAT
>CAITDW010000237.1 GCA_903891235.1 uncultured Candidatus Saccharibacteria bacterium | reverse complement strand
TACAAGGGATACAGAAGTATTGATATTGAAGGTGACTTGCGAGCTCTATATTACATAAAAGTAGATGTCATTATCATTTTTGCATTCATCGGAAGTCATAACCAACTTTACAATTAGTTCTAATTAAAGTTGCGATAGCGTCTACGATGGCCCTCCAATATGCTTATGCTCGAAAAAATAGGTATTTAGACCCTGCTTCTTGATATACTCATAATAAATGAAAATTTTTCTTTTGATATTGTCTGTATTGATTACTGTGACTTCTGCAATACCCTACATACTAGATATATTGAAAGGTACGACCAGACCCAATATCGCATCGTGGATAACTTGGACATTGCTTACTTTGGTTGCTACGGTCGCCGAAATTGTAGCAGGTGAATACGTTACAGCTATATTTACATCAGCTGCAGCGCTAGAGACCTTACTCGTTGTAATACTTGGTTTGAAATATGGATATGCTAAATATTCAAGGTTTGACGCTATTTGTCAGATTGGTGCACTGTCTGGCTTTGTTTTTTGGTTTTTATTTAATTCACCAGCCGCTGCAGTAATTGCCGTTGTTACGATTGATCTAGTAGGAGCATTGCCAACGGTACGGCATTCTTGGCTCAAACCCGAAGAAGAAACTTGGTTAACTTTTGCTATGGCAGGCATAGGTGGATTGCTCGCAATTTTCGCCTTAAAAACTTATAACTGGACGAGTTTAACGTATGCCGTATATATTGTTCTAATAAATGCTGTAATAGTCTTTGTAATTATTAACAGAACTAAAATAATGGATAGCTTAACCCGTAAGCATAAAACTCGGAAGTTAGCTAAAGAACAAATGAATGGGTAGCTCAGATTTATCTCGTAATTTAGTTGCAGTACAATTTAAGATGGCTCACTCTCCTATTATGATTGTTTAAAGTATTCTTCTAACAGCGCATCACTTAATAAGGCTAAAGAATCAATAATTCTAGAGTCATTATTTGGACCATAAATAACTGGGAGTTCAGTACACCCTAGTATTACTGCATCCAGTTTATTGCTTTTTGAAAAATTCTGAACAATATCCTTAAAATTATTTCTATCAAGTTCAGATATTTTACCTCTTAATTGTTTTAATATTAATTGCTCGAGCTTGTCTTCAAGTTTAATATCGGGCTTCACTAGAGCCACATTTTTTTCTATGGCATTATCATAAAGATTAGATGCTAGTGTACTCGGAGTAGCTAGTAGGCCTACTCTTTTAAATTTGTTTAAGGATATAATGCTGGCAACGATTAATGGGATAGATAAAAAAGGCACTTTTGTGTTGGCTTGTAATTCTGGCAACAACAAATGAGCCGTGTTGCAAGCAATACAGTTAATAGTGCTGCCTGATGCTTCAAGTAATTTAATTCTATCAAGTAGTATAATTTTTGCTTTTTGCATATTGTTTTTGTTAGATACGAAATTAGGTACGGGCACAGACAAGTGAATTATCTCTGGGTAATCACTGTCAATAGGATTAGCTACAAAGTTAGGTGTTTTTGC
>CAITDW010000236.1 GCA_903891235.1 uncultured Candidatus Saccharibacteria bacterium | reverse complement strand
TTTTACTAGATAAGACTATAAAAAATCAATTGCGCATCTCCATAATCTTTTCTTTCTATTATTTTTAGTCCTTCTAGCTTATGTTGTCTCTCTCTTCCAGGCCAGGACAAGACTAGTAAACCATCCTTATTTATATGGGCAGGAATTTTATCCAGAACTGCGAAATTGACTTTATCATATGGTGGATCAGCAATAATGAGGTCATATTTTATATCTATCTTCTGATCTAAATACGATCCAGCATTTGCCGAGATCAGCTTTATTTTATCTTCCAGTCCGAACCGATTAATGTTTTTTCGAATAGTTACTTGAGCACTTCTATCATTATCTATTACGGTAATATTATTGGCACCCCGACTAACTGCCTCCAGCGATATTGCACCAGAACCTCCAAAAACATCTAATATGCTTAAGTCAGATACATCACCCAATATGTTAAATAGTGCACCTCTAATTTTTTCACTCATTGGATGGGTTCTATGACCAGTTGGTGCATCGAAGTTTTGGCCTTTGAAGGATCCAGCAATTATTCTCATATTATTTTTTAGGCTTTGGTAAATCTACCAGTCCAGCGTCAACTAGTGCTGAATACCAAGCAAGAGTGACTGTATTAATAATTGTTGGCATTAGTGAATTTCTAATCTCCACCATCAACTTAAGGGTCCAGCCTTTTTTGTAAAAAGTTGTATATAAATCCTTAACTGCAATTTCCCTAGCTCTATTTCTGAAGAATATTTTAATGCCTTTATCCAGAATCTCTCTTTCCTCAACTTCAGTTGGCATTGCCTTATTGAAAGATAAGGGAGCAGATAAGCTAGCTACACCGAACTCAAAAATTCCATGAGTCGAAATAAGACCTTTTGGCCCCCACATTTTCCAATTATTTTTAACCGTTTCTCTCTTATTGTCGCCCTGGACTACTAATTTTTCTTTTACTGAGTCACGAGTTTCCATATTTTCACCTCGAAGTTCAGATAATTTTTCTTCGTAAGGATAATGATGAGCTGGAGTAAGCCCATCAACAATAGCATGAGCAAGCCAAGCAGCCTCAAATGACGAGCGCTCGTTATTACCTTCCTTCAGAACCTTTACTAGTTCAAGATAATGGTCATTTATAGTATTTACAATGTCTGCATCACTATCATCGAATGGAGAAAAGAAATGCCATGGCTCATCAACAGCTGGACTTTTTCTTTTAATCGCATCAGGGCCTTTATAGCCTTCAAAATGAAGAATCTGCCGAGTTGTTGGAAAAACGGTATTATCTTTTATCATTTCAGATAAAAGTCTTCTTGCGACTCGATCAATCTTCTGGTGAGATCCTAATACACGGCCTGATATTGGTGTGAGAGTTGTGCCTGAATACATATTAGTTCAAATTTGTAACAATCCTTAATTTATTTACTTTTAGACTTAGTTCTTTATATTTATCTAAATCAATATTTTCATCTATAAAATTCTTAGCCGCATTACGGGCTGACTTAATTAGTGTAACATCATCAAGCCGAGCAATTCTAAAATCTATAATACCATGTTGCAAGGTTCCATATATTGCTCCAGGGCCTCTTAGTTTTAAATCTAGTTCAGCTAATTTAAAGCCATCATTAGAACTAACTAGCGCTCTTAGTCTTGGACTAGGCTTTGAACTGTCACTTAACATTAGATAACAATAGCCCTGATCAGTCCCTCTACCGACTCTTCCTCTTAACTGATGAAGCTGAGCTAGTCCAAACCTATCGGCAGCCTCAATAAGCATGACTGATGCGTTAGGCACATCAACTCCAACCTCTATAACCGTAGTTGAAACAAGTATGTCTAGTTTGCGGTTCAAAAAGTCTTCCATGATCTGGTTTTTTTCAACACCCTTCATCTTACCATGCAAAAATCCAACATTATATTTCTTAAAATCTATTTCTTTCATTTGTTTATATATTTTTTCTACTGAATTGACATCTAGGGCTGCTGAATCAGTAATTAAAGGGCAAATAACAAACATCTGTCGTCCATTATTAAGTTCAGCGACTATCTCTTCATATAATTGCTTCCTTGAGTTAGGAGATACAATTTTAGTTTTGATAGGTAGACGAGCTTTTGGCTTTTCATCAAGTATTGAAACGTCTAACTCTCCAAAAACAGTTAGCGCTAAAGTTCTCGGTATTGGAGTAGCAGTTAGGCTAAGAAAATGTGGCATTTTTTGAGCCTTTGACATCAGTTTTTTCCTCTGGGCTACACCAAATCGTTGCTGCTCATCAACAATCACTAAACCTAATTTATCCATTGAAACATTTTCTTCAATTAATGCGTGAGTGCCAACAATAAAACTAATTTCAAATTTGTTAAGTCTTTTTTTCACTTCATCCTTTTCTTTAGTTGTCATTGAACCAACCAAAAGACCCAGTTTATCTTTCATATCCATTGGATCTAATAAATCGGCAATAGTTTGAGCATGTTGTCGGGCTAGGATTTCGGTTGGAGCCATAAATGCAACCTGAAAGCCTTCACTAATAGCCATAAGTGAAGCCATAGTCGCAACAACCGTTTTACCAGAACCAACATCACCCTCGACCATTCTATTCATTGGTTTTTCTTGATTTAAATCCTGGTATATCTGCCAGACAACTTTTCTTTGAGCACTTGTCAGATCAAACGGAAGATTATCTACGAATTTTTTAGCTAGATCTTGTTTGAAGTCAATCTTGAATGAATTAAGTAAATCTATTTCTTTCTTGTTTAACAATGAAGCCAGGCTAAGCTCAAAGACCTCTTCGAAACCAAGTCTTTTTTCGGCAAGACCTATGTCACTTGTCTTATTTGGAAAATGGATATACTCAATAGCTTGAGAATAGCTTATTAATTTTTCATTATCGATAAGCTCTTTTGGTAAAGTCTCCTCAAGTGAACGAATTAGTCCAATAACCTGTTTAATAAGTTTTCTGATTTGGTTTGAGGTTATGCCTTTTGTTAACTTATATACTGGCAGAATACGGGCGGTATTAGCAGGAAACTCACTAACAAGTTCACAGCTAGGATTCATAATACTAAATCGACTATTAGACAATTCGTAATTGCCAGATACATAGTATTCTTGGTTTGGTTTCAAGGCGTTTGCCCGGTATGGCTGATTAAACCAAACAATCCGGACACTACCGCTATTATCACTCATAATGGCTTCTGTTATATGTAAACCTCTTCTCACATACCTGCCCTTAGCCTGGACGATCTTACCCCTCAGACTAACGACACCAGGTCTTAAATCTGAAATTGAAGAAATTATGGAGTAGTCTTCATATCGTTTTGGAAAGTAATTAATAAGATCAGCAATATTAGATATACCAAGAATAGATAATTTCTTATTAATCTCGTCTCCCACACCTTTAATACTAGTTAATTTGTCATCAAGCATAGATATATAAATAGTATAGCTGGTTTTTAGCTAGCTTTTGAAACTAAAAAGAAAATACTTGGACCGAAGAAAGTCTTAGATAGAGTAGGCTGTAAAATTCCCTCTACTGCGAGCATAACTCCCATAGGTACAGTTTGCTTAATCTTAGTACTTCTAAGATTAGATACAGATAATGTTCGCTCAACTCTAAGACCAGCATGAGCTAGCTGTTTAATTACGGTCTTAGGGTTATGGTTAACAAAAGGTATCTCGTCCTTATTTTGGTTTTTCTTGGACCTAATATCAACAGGCTCGAGAGGCATTTTAGCTCCCTTAGCTAGGTGTTTAATTCTGTTTCTAAAGTGCATGTAGTTTGCAACTTCTATAATTGCTAGGCCATCTTCAGATAGGACTCTAGAAATTTCATTGAATTCAGGAGAAGGATCTGGTAAGTGATGCATGACTCTAATCATAGTCACAAGGTCAACTTCACCATCCTTATATTTAAGATCATCGGCTTGCATAAGCTTACGTTCAATTTCTTTATTATCTTTAAGGAAATCCTTAGCAATGTCTAGTTGTTGCTGAGATGGCTCGGCAAGGGTGACTTTATCTGCGTATTTTTCTAGCTCAACGGATAATCTTCCAAAACCACCACCAATGTCTACAGCGTGTTTGAAATGCTTACCTGAGAGTAGCTTACCAAAAGCCATGACTTCAGCTTGATGTTCATAGTCTCGTCCAAGCCAATACTTTTGGTAGTTATGGCTAGGGTCGTTATATT
>CAITDW010000235.1 GCA_903891235.1 uncultured Candidatus Saccharibacteria bacterium | reverse complement strand
TTTTTTAATTGTATTATTTATTTTCATTACTACACCTATAATACCATAAGCATAATACATCCGTAAAGGGTGTACGTTTTTCTATTTAGATGTTTTTAGCTTTAAGAACCGTCTTGTTGCGATATAGGCAAATATTGAACCTAGTAGTATGCCAAGTAATAATTGTAGACATAATAAAACCCAAAAATGATTATTGAAATAACTTGATGAATAACCAATATCTAATAATCCAAGACTACTAGCCTGCAAAGAGTTAGCTGAAATTACAAAAATCAATTTTATACCAACAACTGAAATCAATGCAGAGATTATTCCATAAATTACAGATTCAACAATAAAAGGGCCTCGAATAAACCAAGTCCTTGCGCCTAGTAACCTCATGATAGTTATCTCATCCTTTCGATTCATAATAGCCATTCTAAGTGTGTTAAAAATTATCAGTGCTGATACAAAAGCAAATATGCCAATACCAACTAAGCCAGCTTCCCTTAAGACTTTAGTTGCTACTGCAATCCTATCGATTGCTTGTTTTCGATCTCCAGAATAAGATGTACCAAGCTGAGAATCCTGTAATTTAACAAACTCTTTCTGATTAATAAAATTTTTGATATCTTGAATTTTATTAATATCAACTGGGGCAACAGCAAGACTTGCTGGTAAAGGATTATTGGTTTCATCAATTGCGGTGAGTAAACTCTGGTTATTTGAATTTTCAGCCTTATATATAGCCAAAGCTTCATCCTTAGAAACATACTGAACGCTTTTAACATTTGATAATTGACGTAGTTTATTCTCGAAATTACTTAATTGCTTAGGTGTAATATTGTCGGATAAATAAATCGATACATTTATCTTATTACTGATCTGATTAATCGTGTTATTAAGTGTTGTATTGGCTATAAAAAGAAATAGGCTTATGAATAAAGTCACAGCCATAACAGCAATAGCTGGCAGTGCTAACGATAAATTTCTTAAAAAATTTATGCCACCAGATTTTAAAACTCTATAAAATGAAATCGAAAATTTTTTCATAATCTATAGCTCGCATTATTTTTATCACTTACTATTTTACCGCCCTCAATTACAATAACTCTTCTTCTCAACTTATTAACAATATCTTGATTATGAGTAGTCAGGAGAACAGTTGTGCCAAATCGATTAATTTTTTCTAAAACTTTAATTACATCCCAGGCATATTTAGGATCAAGATTACCTGTTGGCTCATCTGCAATAAGAATTTTCGGTTGCCTAACAATAGCTCTGGCAATCGCTACCCTTTGTCTTTCACCACCAGATAATTCATCGGGCATATTATTTTCTTTACCATTTAAATTAACAATATCTAAAACTTTAGGAACTGTATTGTTAATTTCTTTAGTACTAGTTCCGACAATCTCTAATGCAAAAGCTACATTCTCAAATACTGTTCTATTGGGAAGTAATTTAAAGTCCTGAAATACAACACCAATTTTTCTCCTTAGTAGAGGGACATCACGATCTTTCAGTTTATCGTAGTCTATTCCACCCACTATAATCTTACCGGACGTTGGTTTTTCTTCGCGCGTTAATAATCTGAGTAAAGTTGTCTTACCAGCTCCACTTTGTCCAACTACAATAACGAATTCTTTTGGCTCGATATGCAAATTAATTCTCTCTATTGCAGTAGATTTTCGATTATATATTTTAGATACCCTATCAAGTAAAATCATATGCTTTATTAATTATACCAAATGTATGAATCTAATGCTTAAAAAAACTATACGGATAAACTATAGTCTAAATAAGCATCAATAATCGCATCTAAATCACCATCTAATATAGATTCAATGTTACTAGTCTCGAAATTAGTCCTTAGATCCTTTACTTGCTTATACGGATGCAAGACATATGATCTGATTTGATTTCCCCATTCTGCAGACTGATTTTCGCCTTTAAGATCATTTATGTTATCTTTATGCTGCTCAATTTTTAATTGAGCAAGTTTAGATCTTATAATGGTTAAAGCAAGTTCTTTATTTTGCGTTTGACTTCTTTCGTTTTGGATAGCAACATTAATTCCGGTTGGGGTATGAGTAATTCTAACGGCAGAATCAGTGGTATTAACAGATTGCCCTCCGTGACCGCCTGCTCTATAGACATCAATTTTTAAATCTTTGTCTTCAATTAAAATCAAGTCTGGTTGCTCTATTTTAGGAATAACTTCAACTTTGGCAAAACTTGTTTCTCGAAGATTATTGGAATTGAATGGACTAAGTCTAACCAGCCGATGAACCCCATGTTCACCTTTTAATAATCCATAGCTATTTTCTCCATCAATTTCTAAAGTAATGCTTTTCAAACCGGCTTCTTCTCCTGGTGTTTCATTGATTAGCTTTGTTTTAAAGCCTTTACTTTCTGCATATCGGCTGTACATTCTGAATAGCATTTGAGTCCAATCTTGAGCATCAGTTCCACCCGCACCCGCATAGATACTTAATATAGCGTTGTCTTCGTCATAAGGTCCTGACATTTTAAGTTTATTCTTAAGATCATCAAATTCTTTATTGATTTCAGAAATTAATTTAACAATGTCGTCCTCAATTTTTTTGTCATCTAGTTCAATAAGATCTTCTAAGTATTTTATGTCTGAATTCAATTTTTTCCAGGGTTCGAGTTTTTTTTGTATTAATGATAGTTTCTGCATTAATTTTTGTGCACTACTAGGGTCCTTCCAAAAATCTTCTGATTGAGTTTCTAATATAAACCCTTTCTCTTCTAGGATAAGTTTTCTATAATTTATTTTATCAAGAGCTAGATTTATTTTATTTCTTAAATCGATAGAATTTTGTTTATGTCTATCCATATTTTTTTACTTCAATAGCCAGAGAGGCTTTATTTGATTTCGTAATTCATTGGCAAAATCTTCACCCTTATTCCCAAGTATTCCGATTCCCCAAATATTTTCTTCAAACATAGCTCTCGCTACTTTAATTATGGTTTCTTTTTCAATATTTTTAATTCTATTAGGCACCTCATAGTAATCTTCGATAACTTCATCAAAGAAATATCGGTTTGAGTACCCACTCATAATTCCACCAACTGTTTGTGCGCTTCTCTGGAACCTGCCAAGAGAATATTGTTTTGCTTCAGTAACATCATTATTGGCCAATTCGCCATTAAATATCTTACTAAGCTCATTAATAATAATGTCAAATAATGGCTTAGCATTTTCTGGCATAACCTGTGCTCCAAACCACCAATTAGAACTTATTCGAGATTGGTTATAAGCAGAATTCATGCCATAAACAAGGCCTCTTTCTCTCGCTGTTCCTAATATTTTTGAATAAAGAGTTTCTGTTAGCATCGTATTAGCCAGATCGAGGGCGTCAGCTTCACGGTCAGTTAGTTTACGCTTCAAAAAACTATCGATGTAAAAATGAATTGTGTCAACTGAAGCATTGTGGATATATAGTGGTGAAGTTATTTTCTTTGGTATTTCGAGAGGAAGTTTTGGACGACCCTCACCTTTTGGTAGATCTAGGCTTTCGATTAATGCCTTAATAATATTTTGTCTTTGAGGTGTTATTTTTCCAGCTATCACGAATCTCATATTCGACAAAGTATGCGTAGATTTATAGTGAGCCCAAATATCTTCTAATTTAACATTTTTCATTAGTTTTATTCGTTCTAAATCAGTTTTGGCAACATAACCATATTTTTCTCTCAATGCTAAGCTTAAATGCCTGAAATGATTATTTGATCTAGAGTGTAGCTCTTCCTTTACATTACCTGATTCTGCAGAAAATTCATCTTCTAAGAACAAGGGTTTGGATATTGAAACTAATAATAAATGCAGGATTCTTTCCCATTCAAAGTCTGCACATTCCGCCTCATAAGTTATGTCATAGGCATTAGTTGATGCATTATTGTATGCACCATTCTTTTCAAACTCAGCTTGAAATGATCTTGCTTTAGGAATAAATTCATTAGCTCCTAAGAGTAAGTGCTCCATTAGATGCGGAGTTTCAAATTTGTTCTCATCGACTAAATATTCACCTGCCCTAAAGCTTATTTCAAATGTCATTACGCTTGCATCTGGAACATTAATGATTAGGCCTTCAGGACCAGTCTTTAATTTAAGCTGATTGAGAGTATGCTTCATCTATTCCTTTATTTTCTTTTTCTGGCTTTAGATTTTCTTTGTCTTTCAGCTTTATGAATTTTCTTTTTGGCAATATTTTTTTTCTTTTTTAATTCATTGGCCTCTTTTTTTGGTACAAAGTCTGTTTCTGCAAAATCTTCTGCTTCGTTAATCTTATCGGCATTTGCAACAGATCGTCTTGCAGCTCTAGTTAAATTAGTATCAACAGGTTTTTCAGCCATACTTGGTTCTGCGTGATAAAGTGCTGTTACTATTTCGTGCATTAATACGGATTGCATATTCTCAAAGATTAATTGAGATTGTTTACGATATTCAACCAAAGGATCTCTTTGACCAACGCTCATCCAATGAATTCCCTCACGTAAATGATCCATATTTTCAAGATGCTGCATCCATAAATTATCTAAAACTTGAAGATAAATTTCTCTTTCAATTTTTCTCATGACATCTGGACCAAATGCCATTTCTCTAGATTCGTAAATTTCCATAGCCTCAGTTTTAAGTACGTCGCCAAATTTGTCAGGTTTGGAATCAAATAGTCTCTCCATTGTCTCCGGCGAAAGTGGAAATACATGATTAATTAGAGACTTCTTTTCATTGATATCGCTAGAAGGTGTTTCTGTTAAAATTTTTGCTTGTTCATTAATTAAAATTTTAATTCTTTTACTTATATCGTCAGCCAACAGAATTTCCTTGCGCATAGTATAAACTGCTCGGCGATGCCTGTTCATTACGTCATCATATTGAACTACGTTTTTTCTCTGATCAAAATGAAAGCCTTCTACTTTTTTCTGGGCACCCTCAAGGCTTTTTGAGATTAATCTATTCTCTATTGGGGTATCATCATCAACTTTCAATTTTTCCATCAAACCAGAGATTCTTTCACCACCAAAAATTCTCATCAAATCATCTTCAGTACTTACAAAAAATTGCGTAATACCTGGATCACCTTGACGACCAGCTCTACCTCGAAGCTGGTTATCGATTCTTCGACTTTCATGCCTTTCTGAGCCGAGAACAAATAGTCCACCTAGTTCCTTAACGCCATCTCCTAGAACGATATCAGTTCCTCTTCCAGCAATGTTAGTCGCTAGGGTTACAGCCTTTTTCTCACCAGCTTTAGCAATAATTTGAGCTTCTTTTTCATTGTTCTTAGCATTTAAAACCTGGAATGGAATATTGGCTTTTTTGAGTGCCTGGCTCAATAATTCATTCTTCTCAATTGATACTGATCCAATAAGAACTGGCTGTCCTTTTTCATAAGCTACTCGAACCTCTTTTGCTATAGCTGAGAATTTACCCTTTTCAGTTTTATAAATCCTATCTGGCCTATCGCTTCGATTGATAGATCTGTTGGATGGAATCTCTACAACATCTAATTTATATATTTGATGAAATTCTTCGCTCTCAGTTTTAGCAGTACCTGTCATGCCAGATAATTTTTCATATAGTCTAAATAAATTTTGGAAAGAAATAGTTGCAAGTGTCATAGATTCTTGTTGTACTTCAACATTTTCTTTTGCTTCTATGGCTTGATGTAGACCTTCGCTGTATCTACGACCCTTCAATAATCTTCCCGTAAACTCATCAACAATTACTATTTCTCCGTCTCGAGTAACAACATAGTCTTTATCTCTTTTGAATAAAGCCTGGGCCTTAAGTGCCTGCTCTAAGTGGTAAATTGTTCTAATGTTATCTGATGCATATAACGCCTCAATTCCAAGGATTTTTTCAACCTTATTAACGCCGTCATCTGTTAATATGACTGTCTTTCTTTTTTCATCGGTTTCATAATCTTTATCCTTAGATAATTGAACGGCAATTTTCGAAAATTGTGAATAAGCGTTCGCACTAGTCACAGAAGGTGCGGAAATAATTAATGGCGTCCTGGCTTCGTCGATTAAGATAGAGTCAACTTCATCAACAATTGCATAGTGAAGGTCTCTTTGTCTTAACTCTTTAACATCAATCACCATGTTGTCTCTAAGATAATCAAAACCAAATTCATTATTAGTACCATAAGTGATATCAGCTTTATATGCATCTTGTCTAGAAATAGGTTTTAAATGTTTAAATCTTTCATCCAAGTGATCATTATTCTCATATTCTTCATCAAATATGAATGACTCATCAGGAATAATAACTGCTGTTGTGAGTCCTAAGAAATTATAGATTTGGCCCATCCACCCAGAGTCTCTTTGAGCTAAGTAGTCATTCACAGTCACAACATGTACGCCTTTTTCAGTTAATGCATTTAAATAAACTGATAGAGTCGCAACAAGTGTCTTTCCTTCACCAGTCTTCATCTCGGCTACATTGCCCTCATGTAAAACCATCCCACCAATTAATTGAACATCAAAGTGTCTTTGCCTTAGAGTTCGTGTTGCAGCCTCTCTGACAACGGCAAAGGCATCAGGTAAAATTGTGTCAAGACTTTCTTTTTTTAGTCTGTTCTTTAGTACGGCAGTCTGAGATTTAAGTTTAGTATCACTCATAGCTTTATATTTATCAGCTAATGAATCGATTTGTTTGACTTTTTTGCGTAATCTTTTTACTGTTTTTGCTTGTGGGTCACCAAGAATAGTCTTTAAAATTTTTTTCACTAATAGTCTCCGCTAGATTTTTTCTATTATAATATATTGTAGACTGTTATGCCACAAATTGCTAACCAAAACAATCAATTATTCAAGTTATTGGTTGATTGCTCTTTTATTTTTAATAAGATTTATAGTATGTCTAATCTTAGAGTTGCTATGTAATGACTTATATCTCAATATTTGGTTCTTTAGTTTCGCCTCTACAATATCTATGGCTGCATATATATTGAGTGTTGACTCCTTGGTAACAATAATTTCTTTAGGTAAAGTCATTTTAACCTCACAGGTTAATTGTTTTTTATCCTTAGCTTTTGCATCTTTTAGCCAAACTTCCACATGTACACTTTCTCTAGCATTTTTAGGTATATACTTATCTAAATTAGCAATTTTCTTTTGAACATATTTCATTAGATCTTCATCAAGTTCTATGACCATAGCATTAACTTTAAGATTTTCAATCATAGCTGGTTTATTCCTCCCATATAATTTCTAATTACTTCCGGCACAAAAATTTTCCCTTCCTTTGTTTGATAATTCTCCATTATAGCTGCCAATATTCTTGAGAATGCGAAAACAGTAGCGTCATTGTTGTGAACATATCGAACCTTACCATCCTTATCTCTATATCTAGTTTTAGTCGATCTAGCCTGGTAATCAGTCATATAATCAGCGCTATGAGTTTCTCTATATTTAGACTGACCAGGAAACCAGATATTAATATCCACGCCCTTAGCGTTAGGCTTCCCTATATCAGCTGTACATTTTTCCATTACTTCATATGGCAAATTAAGCTGATTAATAAAGTACTCCTCTAGGGCAACCAGTAGCCTGTGTTCATCCAGCCCTGATTCTGAATTTGAAAATACTTCAATTTCTAATTTATCGAATTGATGTAACCGAATAATTCCTTCCGTATCCTTACCATATGAACCGGCTTCTCTTCTGAAAGATGTCGCATAGCCTAAATAACGAAGAGGCAGTTCAGATTCTGGAATTATTTCATCCTGATACATATTACATAAACTATGTTCTGCACTAGCATTCATCCAGAGTTCATCATCGGCTAACTTATATGTAACATCTTCAGCATCTAATCTGGTTGTTGCTTGATAACTATTAGTATTAACCATTGCTGGTGGCAAAATTAGAGTAAATGGTTTGGCGACAATATTTAGATTATTTTCTTTAATAATTGAATCTACAAATTGCTCATCGGATAATTTATCAATAACCCAATTAATAATGGCAAATTGCATCCTGACAATGCCACCTTTAAGATAAACAAATCGGCTTCCAGCAACTTTAGCAGCACGCTTCTTATCAATTAAATTTAGAGCATCAATGATTTCCCAATGATTAACAGGAGTAAAGTCATTTGTTTTTATATCTCCAACTTTCTTAATTACCTGATTATCATCCTCGCTTTGCCCGACTGGCACCTGCTCAAGAGGCATATTGGGAACTTTTTTTAATTCAATATTAAACTCAAATTTTAAACTATTTATTTCCTTATCAATATTAGCTGCATCTTCTTTTAGTCCCCTACCCTTATTAATCTCATCCTGAGTTGGAGGTCTATTAGATATTTGTGAAGCTAAATTATTCCGCTGGTTTAAAATATCATCTAATTTAGGGATTTTTTCTCTTATTAGATTATCTAACTCTAGTAATCTATTTAAATTTACTGGGTAGCCTTTTTGACTAGCTTTAGTCTCTACAAGCTCTTTATTATCTCTGATGAATTGAATATCTAACATAGCTTGTCCTAATTATACTATTTAACTAGCTTTTTTTTATTGTTTCTTAAAAAATCTATAGTTAGTTCTGTTCTCATTCTGGCATATTTGCAATATTCACACTCAATATTAGAGGCAGGCATATCTTTCTGTTCTAAGCATTCCTTGATTTTCTTAATAGTTGGATCTATCCATTTATCATTGCCTTCATATTCGATAATTTTAGTTCTAAATTCTACTTTATCAAAAAATCCATCGAGGTCTAACCTGCCATTTGTATATACAAAGTATCCTTTGTTGCTAACAGAGAATCCATTTTTTCGGAGCAACCACTGATAAACTTCCATTTGTCTCTTATAGGATATTTGCCATGGCGCATCTAAACTTACTTCACTCTTTTTTGCTGTTGCCTTGTAATCTACGACTATTAATTCGCCCTTTTTATTTACCCAAACATCGTCAACAGCACCAAATACCAGCAGATTACTTCCTGGTTCTAGATATTGAACTCCAACAAAATTTTCACGCCAGTCATCTAATTTTTCATGCATATACGGAATAGCATCAATCTTATAGTCTTTCATTATGGGATGAGCTTTTTTATCCTTGCGATAAGTATCAAATTCTTTTTTGAATAATTCATCAACTGCTTTATTAATTTGGAATGGCGGTGTTTGTGGGCGACTAATTTTTAATCTTCTATCTAGCCAAAAACATCTCTCACAATTTACAAAATCTTCTATTTTTGAACGACTTAATTTATAAGGTTGTTTCTGTCCAGGCTTATAAGGTGCAGTCCTATATCTTTGAAATCCAAAATTTGCCATAAACTATATTATAACAGCTTAGGATAGAATAACTTTTAATATATCTTGACTTTTATTTACCAAATAATCTGGTTTTTGCAACTCTAGTAATTCACTGCTGTTAAATCCATAACTCACTGAACATATTTTTATTCCAGCTTTTTTTGCGGCTTTTATGTCCCTGACTTCATCACCCACGTAAATGGTTTCTTCGGGTTTCAAATTATTTTTATCAAGTATCTTTTTGATTGCATTGGATTTATTAAAAAGACTGATATCTCCATGAACTTGACTGAAATAAATATCTAAATTATGAGATTTCAAATATTCATTTATATTCTTAGTACTATTACTGCTAGCTATAAATAAATTCAAATTGTTTTGTTTTAATTTTTCAATTACCTTATCGATTCCCTTTATAAGTTCAATTTTATCTAGTTGCCTACTCATCTGACGTCTACCTTTTATGACTAAGAAAGGTAGTTTCCAGCGATTTATGCCAAGCGTTTCAGCAATCATAGGAATTGACATAGATTTTAGACCATCAATTTCTTTTCTTGAATAATGTTTTTTGTCTGGATACCAACCTTCAAACATCTCCAATATGTAGTCAAAGCTATCTGCGATAGTCCCATCAAAATCAAAGATAATGTTTTTCATATAAAACTATGGACGAAGAATGCCGAAAAATACTTGCCATGCGAGTAAGGTCTTTGCGACTAAACTTAAAACCATATAAACTTTTTCACCAAAGAGATAGTTCTTCCAGTATCCAATTTTCTTATATTGTAAATACATATTTATAGCAAAACAATTAAAGCTGATAAATATAGTTCCGTAAATAAAGTAAACGAATGTAGGGATTCCGCCACCGCCGTAGATTTCTACTCCAACTGTATAGATTAAAAATACAAGCCACGGTATTATTCCAGCAACACAGCCAATCACATAACTAACCCAACTTGTCTTCTTGGTAGTTTGGTTATGAACTTCCATAACTAGTCCAAGAAGATTCATGACAAGAATCAAGGTAAATATCATGATTAAGCTAGACAAATCAGTTACCCCGCTAAGGAAGCTAACTGCAATCATCATCGTGCTCGCGCTGAATGCATATTCAAACCATCTGAATTTATTAATTCCAATTTTCAGATCTGATTCATATTTATCTTTATATCTAGTTGCAACTAACAGGTGCGCAATTGCAGACATGAAGAAAAATGCTGCAATAACGTAAGCCATTCTGACATCGAACAAGTGTCTTTGAGCTGTTACTAGCACTGGATGCTTAGCTGTAGATGTGAGAGGATTCAATGTCAAAAAGCTTGTAGTAATTGGAAATGCTCTATTTTGACTAAGTATTAATATTAATACTCCGAAAAATCCATGCATCCCAGCTAAATATTTATTCCAAAGATTTAGCTCTGGATAGGTTATTTTTTTCTTTAGATAATTCTTAATATTATTCACTATGAGTCAATTATAGCAATTTAACTTATCTAATCAAATTTTCATTTTTTTTAGTCATTTTTATAGATCTCAGGATATATAGTTTTAGATACTCTATCATCTTCAGTCCTTAGCTGAGGAAAAGGTACTCCCTCTCTTGCCGATACACCCTCTAACACCCAAAAAAGTCTTTCTGAGAAACCATAACCACAGGTTGGTGGCATGCCGTATTCGAGCATTTCAACAAAATCGATATCGAACATCATCGCCTCATTATCTCCAGCCTTACGCATCGTCTGTTGCTCTATGAAGCGATTATACTGATCGATTGGATCATTTAATTCACTCCAGCCATTTCCCATTTCAGTTCCAGCAATAATAGGCTGAAATCTTTCTACAGTATCAGGTCGGTTAGGGTCTTTTTTAGCTAATGGACTTATTATCAGTGGCGTATTTATGAGCCATGCCGGACCAGCGATTGTCTTCCTTAAATTCTTCCATAATTTATCAATACCACGAGCAATATTATCATTCTTTTCAACTTCTAGTTTATTATCCCTTAAGGCTTTTTGAACATCTTCTAAAGTACAACTAAAAACATCAATATTATATTTATTTTTAATTTGCTCACCATAATCTAATTTTTCCCAATCCTTAGACAGATCTATATCAAAGCCTCGAATATTAAATTTAAGGGTATTGAAAGTCTTTTCAATTATAGTCCTATGCATTTCAGTCATAAAGTTCATGCCATCTTGCCAGTCAGCATATGCCCAATACCATTCCATGGCAACATGTTCTGGTAAATGCTCTTCTGTATAGTTTTCATTCCTAAATCTTGGTCCAATATCAAAGACTTTTTCATATCCACCACCAATTAATCTTTTTAGTGGAAGTTCATGACTAATTCTAAGATAAAAATCTTGATCTAGAGCATCCATATGCGTTACAAAAGGATTTGCATCAGCCCCTCCCGTTGTATGTTCAAGTACAGGTATATTTACTTCAAGAAAATCATTATTGACTAAATATTCTCTCGTAGATTGCCAAAATTTACTACGCCGTACAAATCTATCATAAACCTGCTGATTGACATTCATGTCTATATATCTACGTCTCAGTCTTTCTTCCTTATTAGAAAAACCATCCCAACTAGTCGGCATTGGCCTTAAACTTTTAGATAACAAGCGCATTGATTTTACTGAAATTGATATCTCTCCAGTTTTAGTTTTTATAATTTCTCCATTAACTTGAAGAAAATCACCGCTATCCAGTAAATTTAATTCAGAGAAGTTTATTTCACTTTTAGTGTAATCCGCATTTTTTACGTTTTCTGACTGCAAAAATAATTGTATATTACCTGAATTATCCTTCAGAACGATAAAAGCAATCTTGCCAATTTTTCTTATATTAACAATACGACCAGCAACTGTAGCCTGGCTTCCCTCTAGCTTATCGAAGTCATCTCTAATAACTTTAATCTTTTGAGTCCTAGAGGAATTAGCTGGATAAGGATCAACTCCTAATTTTTTAAGCTCATCTAATTTTCTTAATCTTTCTTTACGAAGTTCTAAAAGTGTAGCCATATAAACTAATTGTAGCTAATAAAAGAATTTTTGGCTAGGAAATGTTTACTATTCTAAAAGAAGTAGTCTCGGCAGGTGTCGAAATATCTATAGTCTCACCTTCTTTTTTGCCTAGCACTGTTTTACCAATTGGTGACTCATCAGATATTTTTCCGTTTAATGGATCGGCTTCAACTGTTCCAACAACTTGAAATGCTTTAACATCACCATCTTGACTCTTAAGTTTAACTGTCGATCCAAGTCGGACCTGAGATGCATTTTTTGGAGCAACAATAAGTTCAAGATTTTTGAGTATATTTTCAATCTCTGAAATTCTATTTTCGTTTCGTTCTTGTTCTTGACGAGCAATAGTATATTCAGCATTCTCTGATAGATCCCCAAATTCTCTAGCAGTTTTAATTCTATCTGATACGGCTTTTCTTTGAGATATTAATTCAGCTATTTCAATAGTTAGTTCATCAACGCCTTGTTTTGTCATTCTGTAAGTTTTTTTCATAATTTTCTCCTTCTGATATTTTTAAAATATTTCTAAATTTTTTGACGGTATTAGTTAAGTTTTTCTGCAATAAAGTCTAGTTGATTCAGTTCGAGATATTCAGCTTTAGACTTAGTTCTGTCCTTGATTTCTATTTTACCATCTTTAATATTTTTTTCACTTATTACTATTCTCATAGGTATTCCAAGAAGTTCGGCGTCAGCAAATTTTTCGCCCGGCCTAACGTCTCGGTCATCATATATTACCTCAATCTTTTTATCAGTCAAGTACTTATATATTTTCTCAGATTCTTTTGTAACTTCAGGCCCTGTACCAATTGAACAGATTATAGCTTTATATGGTGCTACATTCTTAGGCCAAACAAGGCCATTCTCATCAGAAAAGTATTCCACAATAACCCCCATGAGTCGACTAATACCAATTCCATAAGAGCCAAGGACTACGGGACGACTAACTCCATCTTTATCTGTAAAGTTCAATCCAAGTGTTTCAGATTTTTCCGTACCAAAACTAAAAATGTTACCCACCTCTGCTGATCGATGTTTTTCAAAGTCTTTTTTATCTAATTTTAATAGATCTAGGACATCTTCGTTGAATACTTCTTCATTAAGCGCAATATTTTTTTTCTTATTGACATATATTGTATCCTCACCAGCATTGGTTATAGTTTGAAATTCATGACTAAATTTATCGGTGAATGCGCCACCGGATGCAAAAGTGAAATACGTATCTTTACCAATTCCTACTGCATCGAAAATTCTTTCGTAGGCCTTTGCAACCTTGTCATAAAACTCTTTGTGTTGCTCTTCAGTCTCACAAATAGAGTAAAGATCTTTCATAATAAATTCTCTTGTTCGTAATATTCCACTTTTTGCTCTAATTTCATTTCTGAGTTTATTTTGAAACTGGTGAACTACTACTGGTAAATCTCTGTATGAACTGACATAGTCTTTTAACATATCAACCATTTGTTCTTCGTGAGACCATCCGAAACCAACTTCTGTACCATTTTTTAGTTCTGATTTAAACCAAATATCTACTACTTCATCATCCCATCGTTTAGTTTTCTCCCACAATAATTTATCTTGTAATGTGGTCATAAATATTTCTTGTGACCCTAGTTGATTCATTTCCTGACTGACTATATTCCTTATATTTTCCATCACTTTAAGACCAAGCGGCATGAATGAATAGACACCCGCCATTTCTTTATGGATATAGCCTGCTTTAATTAGTAATTGTGCGTTTAATGAGACTTCATCAGCTGGTACAGTCTTTCTGGTTTTGGTAAATAAATTAGTTAATTTCATATCGATTATTATTATATCAAGGTTTTTTAAAGTACTGAAAATAAACTTACAAAGGCAATACCATTTTTTAATGCATGCAAGAATATTCCTGGCCATAAGCTATTGGTTTTGTCCCTTAAATAGCAAAGCACCATAGACAAAACAAAGGTATCTAAGCCAGCAATCCATAATGCTCCGCCTGACTGACCCTCAAGTAGATGTGGCATTGCAAATAAAATACTTGTTATTATCGCTGCATATATAAATTTCAACTTTGTCCTGAGACCGCTAAATAAATAGCCCCTAAAAATTATCTCTTCAGCTATAGGTGGCAATATAACCAAACTTATAAAAGTGAGTGTTAATTGAGAGATACCGTGCGAAGATTGAAATCCAACATTTTGTTTTTGAGTAGAATTAAAACCGCTAATGAATTTGTCCGCTAAAGTTGTTAAAGAAATAAAAGCTACCATATACACCAAAAATCCATTAAAGGTATAAAGTAGGTCCTTTAACTTAATCTTACAAAAACCGATATCAATGAACTTCATGGATTTAAATTTTAAAATTGCAGCAATAGCTCCAATTGACTGCAGTTCAATAATTGAAACGTAGATAAATTGTGCTTGAACTGAACTATTAAACCAATTATTAGCTCGATTAGCAGACATATGATCTAATCTGAAATATATTCCAAATATTATAAGAGCAATAATTTGCGGTAATGCAACAATTAATATTGTAGTGAGAATCGTCCAGATAGGACCATAGTTTAATTTATAATTAGTCTTCGTGTCTATTAGACTAAAAGTATTTTCTTTATCTTTAGAAGAATCTTTTAACATCGACTATTGAGATTAAAATTATTAATACCATTAATACCAAAAATCCTGTGCCATGAATAATATCTTCAGTCTTTGGTGATATTCTTATTCTAAATAATCTTGAAGCTAAAGTTATAAATAATCTACCTCCATCAAGTGCCGGAATTGGAAGGATATTCATGATAGCTAATGTCAAAGATATAACTGCAATAATCAGAAGAATAAATTGATAGCCTAATTCTGAACCATTTTTAAGAATAAAGTATATTCCTATAGGCCCCGCTACCTGTGCAGTGGCTTTTTTAGTATCTCCGTGGAACAAACCTACAACCAAAGTTCCTAAGCCCTTAAAAGTTAGGACAGTAAACTGCTTGATCAAACCAAGTGCAACAACCGGTGCCGACCAGGTAGATCGCTCAAGTACAAATGGCTGATCTACAACTCCAAAATAACCCTTAGGATTATTGGTTTTTTGAGAAGCTCTAACAACATTCTTGGTTCTTAACGTAGTGGTCTTATTGAAAGTTTGACTGCTTCTCTTATATACAACATTAACCTTCTGGCCAGCTAGGCTACTTGTTATTTTCTGTAGATTGTTGGAACCACTTAAAGGAATTTGTTCACCGTTAATCTTACCTATAGAATATAGTTGGTCATTAACTTTGATTCCGGTATCGAAAGCGGGAGAATTAGTTTCAACATAAGTTATGAGAACTTTGTTAGCTATAATTTTGTTATCATTACTAATCTTAAACTGATTTGCAATCAGCTGAGGCATACCTAGCCAGGCAATAATAGTCAGGAGAACAAACGCAGTAAGAAGGTTCATAAAGACTCCAGCGGCCATAATTTTAACCTTCACAAAAGTCGTTGCGACACCGTAGTCTCCTTGATCCATATCACCATCGTGTTCCCCCTTTAGTCTGACAAATCCGCCTAACGGTAACAAATTTATACTAAAAATATATCCACCTCTTGTCATTCTGCCCCATAATTTTGGAGGAAAACCTATTCCAAACTCCAGTACCTTTACGCCATTCCTTCTGGCGACTAAAAAATGACCCATTTCATGAACCACAACTAGACCTACGAACATTATTAAAGCAAGAATTAAAAGAAATATTGTCACAATTAACTACCAAAGTTCCGTTTAGTTTTGCTGTATTTTCTTAGAATAGTTTCAAAGTTTTTTTCTGTAAAATCAGGCCAATTTTGATTAACAAAAAAAAGCTCACTATAAGCAGCTTCCCATAACATAAAATTACTTAATCGATGCTCTCCAGAAGTTCTTATTATTAGATCCAATGGCGGTACATCTGGGGCATCTAAATTTTCTGAGATTAATTCAGGGGTAATATCTTCTGGCTTAGTGCCTGATGCGACGATTCTTTTTGCAGCATCTACGATTTCTTGTTGCCCACCATAATCTAAACAAAGTAGCAAAGTTCCCTTTTTGTTATCTTTTGTATACTCTTCAGCATCGTGAATAGCCTTCACTAAAGATTTGCCTATTCTGAGTTTAGAACCAACAACCTTAAGTCTAATCCCATCTTTGCTTATTTCTTTAATTTCGTGTTTTAAAACCCATAAAAATAATTTCATTAAATTTTTTACTTCTTCATTACTTCTTCTCCAATTTTCATTAGAAAAAATAAAAGCTGAAATATATTTAATGTCGTGTTTTTTGGCAACCTTAATAATTCTTTTTA
>CAITDW010000234.1 GCA_903891235.1 uncultured Candidatus Saccharibacteria bacterium | reverse complement strand
ATAAATACTTATATTGAATCCAAAATAATTTTAGATAACTAATTTTGGCTAAATATATTCCAAAAGGCGAGGCTGGTTCATATGTATCCATGTTCCAATGCGTTATTAGAAGTAAGGCATATACAAGCCTATCTGCTCATGCAGTAAAGCTCTTATATGACTTATTCGCTCAATATAATGGGAATAATAATGGTGATTTATCTGCGCCATTTAGCACTATGAGCAGGGATAGAAATTGGAGATCCAAAGGAACTTTAAATCGAGCAATCAAAGAGTTGCTGGAAGCAGAATTGATTGAAGTTAGCAGGCAGGGCGGAAGGCATAAATGTAGTTTATATGCTGTAACTTTTTATGCTGTTGATGAATGCAAGGGTAAATTAGATATTAAAGCTACATTAACTCCCAAAAGTTCATGGAGAAAAAAAGATCCTCTGCCTGATATAAAACAACTTCAACAAAAGAAACAAGAAAAAGATGATGCGACTTTAAGTAAGATGATTATTGATAGACAAAAACTTGTTTTATCAAATTAAAATCGTACCCCGTATGAGTGTCAATATAAGAGTAACTGATATCCACATAGACCCAATTCTCTTATGACATTTATTGAAAACATTCTGACAGGGTCTTATTGGGGGCAATCACAAATAATCGTACCCCATATGAGTACACCTTTATATATTTACCATATCTATGTATGAATTATCTTATCAATTATGAATAATATTACCGACAACAACAGCCCTGTAATGCAAGACAGTTCTCAAGAGGTATCTATACCTACCCCTAACAAAATTGACCTTAAATCAATAGATGATGTGCGTCTGGAGATGGCTAAAGTCTATCGCTCAATGAAAGGAAAAGAGATACAAGCTAGCGATGGTACAAGATTTGTTTATGTATTGGCTCAAATAGGGAAAATGATTGAGATTCATGATATTGAACAACGATTAACTGTGCTTGAGAACAAAAGAGTCAAATGAATACTCAACTCTTGAAAAGAATTCAACTCTTAGAAAGTGAGTATTTAATTGAGCATTCAGCTAGCACTAAAATCATTGTCAGATTTATTGAGCCATCCAGCCCCAATGAAAATTCATTAATGAGAGTTAGGGCTGGTGATGACGTTTATGAGCGCATAGCTAATGAATCAGAAAATGACTTTGTTGAAAGGGTTCTTGATTTGACTAATGAAATTTTACTTATTCAGGCGACTGTTTGAGGGCATCCAAAATTTGTGTATGAGGCTTATGCTTATTGAGTTTTATTTTTTGCATTATTAACCCAAATTTCTAATTGTTTAGTTGCGTTTAAATCATCCTCCTTTTCTTCATCATTTTTATATTTATCTTCTTGTATTCGGTTGTCTACGGTCTCTTTTAAGTGCAGCAAAAATTCATAGCTTTGCTTATTTTTTTCAGTCAGCTGTAATAGGTTTTGTTGGCTATTTTCTGCTGGCGCAATTGGTAGAGTGGCATTTGCATCTGGTGCTTCAGGCGCACTCTCGTAACTTTTTTGTAATTTAGCTTCTTTTTCTTGGCTTGCTTTTTTATCAATATAGTCAATAACAAAAATAAAAAATATTATGAATATT
>CAITDW010000233.1 GCA_903891235.1 uncultured Candidatus Saccharibacteria bacterium | reverse complement strand
CAGCTAATGGGCAACCTCATATAATTAGCGTGCCTATGAACTTTTTTGCTGGCCAATATGAGAATCATATAGTTCTGTTGAATATTTTTGTAATAATTCTTCAAATTGGTATTGGTATATTAATACTAAAGAAAAAATTTACTAGATATGGCCTATTACTGTCTATCCCTTGGGGGCTTTTTATTTGGTGGATTGGCGAAGGTTTTTCGGGAATATTTTCAGGTCACGCAACGATGCTTATGGGATTTCCTGGAGCAGTACTTCTTTATGTAATTTTAGCTATAGCGATATATCCAAAGAAAAATTCAGGAAAAGAAAAACCAGCATCATGGCTAATATATTTTTGGGCTTTAATTTGGATAGCTGGCGCATTATTTCAATTACTACCGGGGCAAAACTCTATATCTGATCTAAGTTCCATGATAGCCGGCAATGGACAGGGGCAACCGGTTTGGCTCTATAATTTAGATTCTCGGGTTGGAAGTTTTATTAATAGCCTTGGGGCAGCACCAGCAAATACACACATGCCAGCCATGACAATGAACCAAATGGCTAACATGCCCACTATTCAGGGATCTGGAATTTGGTTAATAATACTAATTACTTTAGTTCAAGTTATTATTGGTATTTGCGTATTTCTACCTAGCAGATACAGAAATCCAATTCTATATTTCAGTATTATCTTGTCGCTGGCATACTGGGTTCTCGGTCAAAGCTTTGGGGGAATATTCACGGGACTTGGGACTGATCCAAACTCAGCTATTTTATATATTGTCCTGGTTATAGCAATTCTACCTGTGAAGTTTGACATAGAAAGTCTTAAAAATATTTCAAGTAAACTAGAGAAATTATTTGTATAAAATTTATCATATTAAATTATGCTTATAGATCGGCAACTTGCAATCCGACAATATCCCAGCCGTACTATTATACCCTGACTATTTAACTTTATTCTCAAACTCTAATAAAATATCGTAAGTGTTTGAATATTTTGAAACGGTAGAAGAATATACTATGTCATATGCACCAAATTTTTTTGCTATCATTGCAAATAATTCACTATGTAAATAATTTTTTGATCTGCCTGAAGACACTTCAATAAAAAGATAATTCATAGTTATGTTTTTTAAGGTTTTAATAACATTGTATTCATAGCCTTCAACGTCAATCTTAACAATATCGTAGTGTTTTCTTCTTGTGTACGATGGGATGGAGTTTATCATGTCAATATCTATAGTATTTAATAAATCCTTATTATCGGAAGCATTTTCTTCTATAAAAGATGCAGTTCCTGATCTTCCGGTCTCAACATACATCTTAACTTTGGCGTTTCTTTCTCCTATAGCATAATTATAGGCTTTGATATTTTTTAGTCCTTTTATATTTTGTTAGAGTAGGGGGAAAATTACTTTATTTGGTTCAAAAATGTCTATTTTTGCCTTTTCCCCTAACATATGTTTTAGTGTGATACTAAACTGTCCAATATTTCCGCCTATATCAAGTGCTGTTTTTGGACGTTTATTCATATTAGCTAATATTTTATTCGTTATTTCGTATGGATAATTCTGTAGATTTAGAGGAGTAGCTGGATTATCATATGTAAAATTTTTACCTAGATATTTTATACTATAATTTTTGAACATTATTACACCAAGGTAAGATTTAACGATTTGAAAATAATAAGATACTTTATATTTAAGTTTAATATTACTTATCAACCACTCTCGATTTCGTTCGAATAACATTAAATTATTAACATAGTAGCGTATGTTTCTTTTCATATACAAATATAAATCCTAATTTATTTTTGTAATTAATTTATTCAACACTGCCCTCCATATTCCAAGCACTTATTTTACTATATCTGTTCCTAATCTGAAAACTTTAAATTAATCTCTATCTGTTAGTCATGATACAATAGCGATATTATGAACAAAATATTAAGCGGTAAAGATTTAGCAGACTATATTAAGCTAAGACAATCCAAAGAAGTTAGATCTATTTCTCAGTCTTTTCATGTAATCCCAAAACTTGCAATTATTCAGTGCAAAGATGATCCAGCAATTAATACCTACGTTAAATTAAAGCAAGCTTACGGAATGGACATTGGGGTATCTGTTGATATCTACAAAATAGATCAAAAACAAATATTGAATAAGATTCATCAACTAAATCATGACGATTCAGTTCATGGAATTATTGTCCAACTACCCTTAGAGGATGTTAGTAAAACTGATGATATTTTGGATTTAGTGGATATTAATAAAGATGTCGATGCACTAAATAAGAAATCTAAATTTGATCCAGCTACTCCTAATGCAATTCTATGGTTATTAGCAGGATATAATATTGATATGAAAAATACCAAAGTGCTTTTAATTGGAAGAGGCAAGCTAGTCGGTGGACCTCTTGAGAAAATACTTAAGCAATCTGGAGTAAACCTAACAGTTGCAGATAATAAAACTAAAAATTTAAAAAATGAATGCTTGAAAGCTGATATTATCATTACCGCTACTGGCCAGCCTGACCTTATTAAGCCAGACATGCTAAGGGAAGGTAATGTCATAGTTGACGCCGGCACCGCAAGTGACAATGGAGTAACAAGAGGTGATCTTAGTGATTCAGTTTATGAAATGGATAAATTAATCCTAACGCCGAAAAGAGGTGGAGTAGGCCCACTAACAGTATGTTCATTATTCGAGAATGTCTTAAAAGCAGCTAGGAAATCGGTTAAGTTAAATCATTAATAGCAGATAATAGTACTTTTCTAGTTTCTTCAGGCATAAGGTCTGGTCCAATTTCTCTGTAGTCGTAATCATCGTCAAGTTTAAAAATATATTTATTAAGTTCAGGATATTTCTTTTTAGACATTTCCATAGCAAGTCGAGATTCTCTTATCTCACCAACACAATCAAGTGGTTTTTCTCCATCGATACCTAAAAGATTAAGGTAAGTCTTTTCCAAGCTTGGTTCTAGTAATAGATTTTTGCCGTGCCACAACTTCTCTAGTTCAGTTTTTTCTATGAAGGGGGTGAAGATCAGAAAAGTAAATGCACATTTTGGACACTGACCACACCAAAATATATGATCAGATTCTTGAGTGAAGGCTTTATTGCATGAACTAAAGACAGTTTTGTATTTCATAAAACCAATCTTTGAAAATAGTTCTGCAATAAATAACTCTCCGAGTGGTCTCAAAAATGAATAATAGCTGGAGTAATTATCTATGCTTAGTGATAAATATTCCTGATAATCTTTTTCGAATACTGAAGATTTAGAATATTGGTGATTTATTTTCATTCCGAGGTATTCTAGAGTTGGTTCGTTAGCAGATTTTTCATTAGAAACAACAGCTTCACTAGTTCCGCTTAGTATAGAAACAATTGTTCCTGTGCAGGCTAATATGGCTGAAATTGGGATATGACCATTCATTGCATCCTGACTATTGAGGTCAATGATTTTATTATCTAGTTGTCTTTTTACAAAAAGGTGTTTTGTGGCCATGGTTTCAATAAGCGGCTTTAGCTGTGATTTATGACCAAGACTCCAGGTTGTAATTTCTGGATTGATTTTTTTTAGTATTTCTAGTGTTAAAAGGGAATCTTTACCACCACCAATACCGACTAATTTATTATGATTGTTCTGGTTGCTATTGATAATCGAACTAGGTGATTCTTTAGTAGGGAAGACAATTTTTCTGTTTGGACTGATTTTATTATTGTAAAAAAACTCTCCCAGGCCACTTTCATATGTTCTTTCAAAGAAAGGCCCTAATTGTTCATTAAGATGGTTATTTTCGATTTCAATATTAGCTGGAAGATAAGCCTTATAATATGAAATTCCAGCCATTAAAAATAAGGAAAATAATGCTTTATCTAATATTTCCTGATTGTAGTCAGTATATTCAAAATCAAATATAAATTTTTCACAAAAATCTAATGAATCATCAAAGCTATAATAAAGCTCTAGTGTTTTTGAAGTTGGATCAAAGGCGTATCTTTTAAAAATAAACTTATTGTACTTACTCATAAATTAATAACTGCCTGTTTAAATTCTTCTCCTCGTTGCTCAAAGTTTTTGAACATATCAAATGATGGAAAGCCAGGAGACAGAACAATACTGTCGCCAGGTTGTGCAATTGCATTGGCTTCTTTGACTATTTCTTCCATGTTTTTTGATTCAAGAATTTTGTAATTATTATAATAAATATTATCAAGAAATGCTGCGACTCTTATCCGGCTTTGACCTATTAAAAGAACTTTTTTAATTGTTTGGGAATTTTCTTTAATCGCATTAACAAGATTATCTAAATTTAAGTTTCTATCAAAGCCACCTATAATCATAATCTTGTTAGTGGTAATTGTTCTGATTGATGCAATTGCTGCGTCGGGTGCTGATGCGAATGAATCATTATAAAAACTAACTCTATTTATTGTTCTAACTAATTCTAATCTGTTTGCTAAGCCAGTGAATTCTCTAATTGCTTCTACAATAGCTTGTTGATTTTTTGTGATTTCCCAAACTGCAGTAATAGCAGCGCAAATATTTTCTCTATTATGATTTCCTAAAAGTTTAATATCATGAATATCACAAATTTTAATATCCTCGATATATATATCACCACCAATTTGATGAGCCCCTGGGCTTTTAAAATAAGGTATTTTTTGTCCAAGAGATAATTCAGCTATCTCTTTAGATAATGGATTATCTGCATAATATATGGCTATATCCTTAACTTTTTGATGAGCGAATAATTGTTTTTTTGCTTTCAGATAATCATCAATTGATTTATGCCAATCGAGATGCTCCTCAGCTATCATTAAACAGACTCCAATATGAGGTGAGTATTTCAGATCAATTAATTGAAAATTAGCCAGTTCTAAAACTACCCAGTCATTATTTTTTATATTGTTTCGAAGCAGTTCCAATGGTGGGATACCAATATTACCACCTAGATGAACAATTTTGCCATCTTTCTCGAGCATTTTTGTGATTAAGGTTGAGGTTGTTCCTTTACCTTTGGTTCCAGTTACGCCAATAATATTCTTAGTTGGACATACTTTAAAGAACTCATTTGTATTAGTGGTAATTTTACCAATTATAGATTCATTATTCGCTTGAATAATGTCCTCTGGGTAAACACTGGGCGATCGTATAATTAAGTCATATTCATCTAAATTTTTTAGATAATCATCTCCAATTTTAACTTTTGCATCACTCGGAATATTTTCTAAATCATTTTTATCACAAATAGTAATTTCATTATCTTTATTCCAATAATTATAGGATGATTGTCCCTGGATGCCATATCCAATGATTGCTATTTTCATTTAAGATTCTTCTAAATTATTTTGAAGTAATTCATTGCCTACATTTCCTAGTGCTGAAGCTACCTTCTCTGCTACTTGCCTGGGCGTTAGGCTGGCTTTTAAGATAATATCTAATACTCCAAGCTTATGTACTGTTTTTGGAAGCTCTTGCTCACCTACGTTGGTCAGTACTAAAACTTTTATGTGTTTACCCCAAGGCTGATCACGCATTTTAGCCAACATTTCATCGCCATTCATCTCGGGCATCATTATATCTAGCAGTACTATATCTGGACGCATTTTTTCACATAGTTCCAGACCCAATACGCCATTTTCAGCAGTCTCTACCTGATAACCTTCATTTTCAAATTTTATCCGATACATCTGGGCTATCGCTTGATCATCTTCTATAATTGCTATTTTTTTCATACTAAGCTTATTCTACGATTTTTTTGCTTTTTTGTATATCTTTACGCAAGAACATCTTCGACAATTTCTACGATTTCGTTAGGAGTAAAATGTGCTTTTACTATATATCGATTTATATTAAGTAGTTTTAAGATTGAAGGGGATTCATCTTTGCTTAAATTTGTTAGTATGATAACTTTCATCGTTGATCCCCAAGTTGTTTCCCTGACTTTTTTTAACATTTCATCGCCATTCATTATTGGCATTTTTATATCTAATAAAATCAAATCAGGTAAATTTCTTTCAACCATTTTATAGCCTTCAAGTCCATTTTCAGCAACAAAAACCTTATATCCAGCTTTCTCGAGCTTCATCTTATACATTAGTCTGATTGGCTTGTCATCCTCGACTAATGCTATCTTCTTCATTGACTATTTTTCCTTAATCGCTTGCGCTTATGATTTTAATATACTAAAATACTAACATCTTTCTTAATATAACTTAAGAATTGTAATTTAGAAGACAAAACGAAGTTCAAGTATTTAATTTTAAATATTTGAATTTCGTTTTTTTTTATTTTCAAACAGGAAAAGCTATCAATGGAAAATATACATAATAATCAAGGACTATTCAAAGATGTTAAACGGGATCTCGGTATTTTTGCGGATGATCTTTCGGCGGTCAAGAATGAAGCCAAAAAAGACCTTAAGGAAGCATCAAGTTTTACCAGAATGGCTACAATAGGTAGTGTCGCCTTGATCGGTTGTCATGAAGTTGGCATGGAATTTATGCTTGGTAGAGTCGGTGTCTGGTCATTTGAACATTGGAATAACCCATTCATCACTGCAGGATCTATGACTACCTCAAGCCTGATTGTAGAGGGTGCTCTCACTCTCGGTGTATCCTATAGCCTTGCTAAAAACCATAGAGTTTCTGAGGAAATGGGGCAGCGGTTTAATTTGAATAACGATGATGGAAACATTGATAAGAAAAACACATCAATTAAGAACAAATTAATTGATGCTGCAGATACAGCTGGACTTGCCCTGGGATTAGGTTCCCCAGGTGTTATTGTTCGGAATCATGCTCGCAATAATGAGAAGTCCTTTAAAGATGATCTTAAGACTGGTTCAATTGCCATAGGAGCCTTAGCTGTTTCTAACTATTTTGTTGGGTTAATAGCTTCTGGAGGCCTATGGTTTTCAAAAAGTCTTTTTGATACAAATGTTGTTTCAGACATTACATTGCCTGTACTTAAAAGCCCTTTTACCTATATTGGTCTTTTTGCTGTCACTAGATCTTTGGCCTATGCCAATAAACGTAAGGAAAGATATAAAGCAGCCGATGACAATACAAACATAAAGCAAGGAGAGCAGGACTATGGAAAAAGAATATAATTGCGACGAGTCTCTAAAAACTAGATTCAATCAGGAAAGAATTGCCGATTTAACTGAAGACTTTTTAAACAAAGGGCTTAATTTTGATGTTAAGAGTGAGCTTAAAGATAGACAATATGTTGTTTCGTATATTGAAGGTAATTCTGAGTATGCAGATATTCCCTTGTCAGTCGAAACGGATGTTTTTTCAAAGATTTTTAAGCAATTACCTAGCCAAATTATTAATGACTATGGTAAATATGATCAAAAAAGTGTTTTTGCAACTGTAATTGATACTTCTCTTGAAAGATCATTACCGGTAGGCATATTAAGAATTGTTGGTTTTGATCCACAAATTGGATTTAAAGATGTTAATGATTTAGTTGAAGATAGTCCAAATAATCCTTGGTTAGATGAACTAAAGACAGGTTATTTTGATACAGATGAATCATATAGCGAAGAACAAGCATGGCAACGCTTATCTGAGAGAGAAAAAGTTAATCTAGAGCTAGAAAAATCTTTAGATATCGCAACTCATGCTTCTGCCGATCATTATAGAGGGGCTCATGGTGACATTAACGGTGTCTCAATGCTTTTTTATCATGCTTGTCTAAGATATGCCCTAGCTCACAAAAAAGATAACCTACTAGCCATTTTTGACATTCCACCATTAGAAAATCTACAACAATTCGGCAATCCATTTGATACCTATAGTGGTCTAAGTGCCCGTCCTTATGGAGGCCCTTATGAAACCTTGCCAGCTTTTTGTATAATCGAAAGAGGTATGGCTAGAATTAGAGACCAATCAAAGGATATTGGAAGAGTTTTTATAGATGGCCTTACTCTAAATGACAATGCTATTTTACCCAATGAATACCTGCCAGAAATATATTCTAACGAGTCAGTGAATCTAGAAAAGATATAAATTACAAATAATAGTTTACGATTATGGTTAATCAGGTTATATTTAGTAAATGCTGGACTTAATTGTTTTACTGGTTTCTGTCCTTATAATTAGTGCTCTTGGACTAGTTATCGTTCTTAGAAATATTAAAAATACATCTTACCAACTATTTGGACTTTTCAATATAGTTGCGGTAGCGTGGTTTGTTGCTAATTATTTTTCTAATCATATAAATTCATATAATGTACTACTATTTGTCAATAAGTTGAGCCTATTCATAGGTCTATTGCTAGTTATAAGTGTTTGGTTGATGTCGATTTATTTCCCTCAGCATTTATCTAAACATAGAATTCAAAATATAGTTGCTGCCATTATAACCCCAGCAATTTTATATATAACTCTTTTTACTAATTTGATTGTAGAGAGCGTAAAATATGCCAACAATAACAGCGTTGTGCAAATAAATAATGGCAATCTTTATATCCTGTACATAATTACCTCACTAATATTTTTGGGTTTTTTGGGCTACAACTTTTATCGATCATATCATCATAAGGGCCTATCGGTTATACAGAAACAGCAAGTTGTCTATCTAGCATTTGGTTTTTTACTATCTTTTTTATGGTCAATTCTAACTGCTGCAATTGTGCCAGCTATTACGAATAATTGGTACATATCTAAGTTTGGCGCAGTTGGATCATTATTTGTTGTATTCTTCCTGTCATACGCGATTATTAAACACAAGCTATTCGACATTAGACTATTCATTGCTAGATCATTTTCGTATTTTATAAGCATTATTTTAGTTTCACTAGTTTTAATTATTCCAAGCCTAATAGTTTTAACAAAGATTTTTGGCGTTAATTTAAATTTCGGATCAATTTTTATAATTTCTGGATTAACTGTATTTATTGCATTGATTTTCCAGCCATTAACTAAGTTGTTTAATAAGTACACTAACAGATTGTTTTATAGGGATTTTTATGAACCCCAAATTGTTTTAGATAAATTAAGCAGCCTACTTGTTGGTAGTGTTAATTCGAAATATATTCAAGAAGGCACCATCCAAATTTTGAACGAATCAATCAGACCTAGGTTTGTTAAGTTTGAAATAGGTAGGGGACAATCTGGTGAACTCGCGAATTTAAAAAAAATGATTGCTGAAAAAAAGGACAATATTATTCTACTTGATGACATAGATCAGATGAAGGATTCAAAGTTGCATAATGAGCTTATTAGTAAAGATATAGCATTAATTATGAAGCTTGCTAATGATTCTGAAGTAACCGGCTACATTATTCTTGGATATAAGAGTTCTGGCTCATCATATAGTGAAAAAGATCGTCAATTAATGAGTATAATTGCCGACGAAGTAGCCATATCACTACAAAATGCAATTCGCTTTAAACAGATACAAAATTTCAATGTAACCTTGCAGGAAAAAATTGACCAAGCGACTAGGCAGTTAATCAGAGCTAATACTAAGCTGAAGAACCTCGATGAAACTAAAGATGATTTCATTAGTATGGCTTCACACCAACTTAGAACACCTTTAACATCCGTTAAGGGCTATGTCAGTATGGTTCTGGAGGGTGATGCAGGAGAGATTAATAATGATCAGAAGAAAATGCTTACTCAAGCTTTCGATAGCTCACAAAGAATGGTCTATCTAATATCTGATTTGCTTAATATATCTAGGCTTCAAACAGGTAAATTCATTATAGAGAAAACCGAATCAAATCTTCCCAAGATAATTGAGGAGGAGATTTATTTACTTAGAGAGTCAGCCAAAGCTCGTGGCCTTAGGTTTATCTATCGTAAGCCCAAAGATTTTCTCACATTAAATCTTGATGAAATAAAGATTAGACAAGTAATTATGAATTACTTAGATAATGCGATATATTACAGCAAATCAGGAGGAACTATAACTATTACTTTGGAGGAAAAATCTAAGAATATCGAACTAAGAGTAACAGATACTGGCATAGGTGTTCCAAAAGACGTAATCCATCACTTATTTACTAAGTTTTATCGAGCTGATAATGCCAAAAAAGCCAGACCAGATGGAACTGGTCTAGGTCTGTTTATGGCCAAAAAGGTTATTATTGCCCAAGGAGGCTCTCTTATTTTTGAATCAGTTGAAAATAAGGGCAGTACTTTCGGGTTTACTCTACCCAAAAACTAAACCCCTAGACCTTGACAAAAAAGCATAAACAATGTATTATATGCTTCTTATTAATTAAGAGGTAAATATTGTCTATGTCTAATATTCCAGAACAATTATTTGAGCAGGTTAGTAATCTACCCGATTCTGGTAGATTTTTAATCGCGACTCCTGTTATTGCTGCTTTAGCTGTTCGTTCTTGGATTAAAGATAATAAAGGTTCAGCTTCAACCAAAGATGAGCTAGTAAGTCATTATGGTAATCATGACGACAATCTCTTAGATCATGTTATATCTACATCTAAAACTAATAATCCAGCAACTCAGAGAGCCTATGACTCCCGACAAAGACTTTTACCTAGAAGACTCATGACAACAGGCTTTGCAATATTATTAGCTTCTGGAATCACTCAACCAACCACTGAGATTGTAAGTACTAATAACCATTCTAGTATTGCTGTAGCATTAGATAGTTCATTAGCTATGCAGAATACTTCAGATATGATGGGCCATGACACTAGATATAATGCAGCGGTTAGTGGTTTAGAACAGTCTAGTTTTTCTGGCAATTTGGCCTTAGTAGATTTTGGTGCAAATCCTAGCTTATCTATACCGATGTCAGCCAAGAATAATACCCAAATAGAAAATAGCAGGAGTAATTCTTCAGTTAACCAAAACGGTGCTGATGTAGTGGCTGGACTTAGTTTAGCAGCATCAGAATTGCCAACTAGTTCCTCTAACTCATCGAAAAAAAGTGGCCAGGTAATCTTAATCTCAGATGGTGTCCTTGGATCTAGTAGTAATCCGTCGCAAATATCTCAAGAAGTAACCTCTCTTCAAGAGCAAGGTATTGATACTAAAGTAATAGTTACGGGAAAAAATCCTGCAAGCTATAACTATGGTGGTACAATTTTTTCTTCTTCAGCTCAACAAAATATTTTCTCAAGTTTTGGTAGTAAAAATATAGATATTGTAACGAGCGCCGAGGAAATTGCTAAGGCTATAAATTCCGATCAACAAGCTGTAGGCCAAACTAAACAAAAGCAGGTTTGGTATCCACCATATATTTTAGGAGCAGCATTAGCATTTGTTGGATATAGAAAATATGGACGCAAGATTAGGAAAGTAACAGTTTAAAGGAGATTATTATGAGTCAAGAAGCATATACAAGAGATAGTCAAATAGAGAGTCAAAATCAGTTAATTGAAGATGGATCAAGAGTAATTAATTCAATTAGTGCTGAATTGGGTAGGTCAGTTATAATCAACCCAGAAAATAGAACAATATTAAGTCTTGCAGCATCAATGCCTGAAAACGGCCATGTATTATTTGATTCTCAACCT
>CAITDW010000232.1 GCA_903891235.1 uncultured Candidatus Saccharibacteria bacterium | reverse complement strand
GCTTACTGATGATATATATGATGAATCAATTTCTGATGATAATTTTACAGAAAGATATGGTGCCTCAAGAGCCGAATTGACTGAGAATTTAGAAGAACAAAATAAGCAGATAGAAATGGCTTCACTTCAGCGTGAATTTTTGTTTTTTAATCCTACTGCTGAAGTAGTTGACGCGGATAGAGGTATCTATTCAATAAGTACTGAAGGTGGTGAAAAATTGTATGGATCAATCTATTCAATTATAGACGGTCATTCTGATTTAGAAAGAATGTCTAAAGTAGCTGATTCTATAAGATCAGGTAGTGGTGAATCTGTAATGGCTATAAGAAGCGAAGAAGGCGCTACCTATACATCTGCAATGGTTGCAAGTGGTAGTTTTGCTCAAAGAGAAATCAATCCCTTTCCTGCTGATATGGATTTTGCAGAGCACGTTGATATCTCGGTTGAAGATTTAGAGTCAGGTGGTAGAGTTTTGGCAAGTATTTTACAAGAAACAGTATCAAAAACATCTTCCGATGACAGTCTAAAGTTTTTAGAACTTAAAGTTGGAGTTTATCCAGAGGATGCACCAGATGGCATTAAAGGAAAAGGAATAAAATGGACAGCCGATGAGATTAAGTCTGGTAGAAAAGATATTACTACAGAAGATGGTACTATAATCGGTAGTATAGATTTAGCAAAAGCTTGTGAAAATCCTTCAATGGTTAAGTTAGATTGGTTGGCTCAAGTAGATGGCCAAGTTAAAGAACTAACCAAAGTGATAAATGTTGAAATTTCTGATTCTAAGGGAGAAATTTTAGTAACCAACAGACAGCGTGGATCTGGTTTTCAGGAGATATATTTTGACGATATTAGTAAATTTAGTCTCACCGAAGATCTTAGAGATCCTAAGGTAAGAAAAGAATATCTAGATTTTCTGAGAAAAGACATTAAACATTATTCAGATCCAGATGCTCCTAATTTTTTGAAAGTCGCAAAAAGAGCATATAACTTTTTGAAGGTTAGCGGTGATATAGATGGAGCAAGGTCTCTTGCACCTCTTTTCAGTTCCAGCGCAAGTGAGTTGGCATCTAGGTCTGAATCTTTGGGTCTACTTGGTGAGTATTTGGAATCTGAAGATCAATCTTTTAGTTTGGATAGCGTTCCAGAATCAATAGATCAGATTATTGAACTAGTCAGCTTAGTCTCTCCGGAAGAGTTAGATACAGAACTAATAACTAGTTTGAGTGAACTGAAGACGGTTTTTGCAACGGACAAAAGAGCATCTATTGATATAATTAAACAGATAGTTCCTAGATTGGTTAGTAAAGTTAATGGTGCCTCAGAGGTATTTTTGCGAAATAATCAATCCTTTCAAGATTTAATAACTATGGTTGGTAACAATTGATATGAACAGTTTTAATCCTAAAAATGAGAGAGAAAGAAGTGATAAAAATATGAAAAATAGTGATTCCGAAAACAATAATTTACAAGAAGAGTTTTTATATTCTTTACGTTTAGTTGAACCTTCTTCCGAAAAGATAAAAAGATATAGTGATCCCGCATGGCTAGATGCGCTAACAGATGAAAATTTAGCATCAATGACAAAAAATAATTTAAAACTCTATGAAATGCAACAAAGTTTGATAGCTAAAATTGAAAGAAAAAATATAGAACCAAGAATAGATGAACAGTCACCTACCGAACAAGATAGGAAAGAAGATTAATTATGGTAAATTATGAATCAGCCAAAGGAGATGCACGCATGAATAAAAAAGAAGTCATGAAAGATGGAGCTGAAATAGTCGCTAGATCACCACAGCTTTTCATTGATGTAGATATAGAAGCTGATGGTATAGCTGGAAATGGCTCAATGTTATCTATAGGTGCAAAGAGTGTCACGGGAGATAGCTACTACACCGAAATTAAGCCTGCTAGCGAGGATTTTATTCCTGCAAACAAGGATTTCTGTGAACAGCACGGTTTGTCACGGAACAGGCTCTTAGAAGAAGCGCCAGACCTAATGGAGGCAATGACAAGTTTTTATAAATGGATTGAAGAACAGTCTATTAAAAGTGATAAGCAGCCAGTATTTGCAGCTTTCAATGCTGCTTTTGATTGGGCATTTGTAGACTTGTATTTCAAAAAAGCTAATCTTGAAAATCCTTTTGGTATAGCCCCTTTCGACTTAAAATCTTTGGCTATGGCAATCGATAGTAAGTGGGATTGGCGAGACACAAGAAAGGATAACCTTCCAGAAATAATAAAGCCCGATAGAAAATTCACTCATAATGCTTTAGATGATGCAGAGTACCAGCAAGAAATACATTTTGCTATGGCAGGTCTTCTAGCCAGACAAAACCAACAATAAAACATTAGCAACAATAATCTTTATTTTTTGTATTTTGACTGGTAAGATATGGCTATGGATGAAAAAGGGTTGGGCAAACGCCTTCAAGAGGCACGTCAGAAGGCTGGATTAACACAACAAGATCTCTGCCATAAATCTGGATTAAGCTATTCTACATTAGCAAAAATAGAAAGAGGTGCGATTAAATCCCCTTCTATTTTTACTATACAAAAGATTGCTTCTACTATAGGCATTGATCTGGATGCTCTTATTAGTGGCGATACTAGCAGAATAAGACAAAAAAAACTTTCTAAATCTGGCGTTGGCTTTATCTATTTTGATGTTAATGGATTTTTAGTTCATTTTTTCAATCGAGCATTTACTGAACTCGCTCAAATTAGCGGTAAACCATCTGACACGATAGAATCTCTATTCTGGCATTACAATGATCAGGTCTGCCGCGGTGAGTTCCCTTTGGATGACTTTAATCAGGAACTTAGTAATGCTCTTGGCATTAAAGATATTCAGTGGCAGGAATATTATTTCAATTCCGTTGTCCCAATCAGAGAGAGTTCAGAGCTTATTGAATGGGCGTCCCAACATTATAAGGTTGGCTTACTCACCAATTCTATGCCTGGTTTTTTAGACGAATTGATACATAGAAAATTTGTTCCCGATATAAGATACGATGCGATCATAGACTCATCTAAAGTTGGTCACCTCAAACCAGAAATGGAAATCTATCAAGCTGCTGAAAAAGCCAGTAAATGTAAGCCAGATGAAATTTTACTCATAGATGATTCACGCACAAATTTAATGGCGGCCGAAAAGATGGGCTGGCATGTATCTTGGTTTGATGACTACAACGAACAAGATTCAGTTGATCGAATCCGAGAATTATTAGCAGTTAATTAACCACACTTAGTTATTGATTTGATTTAAATCTTGTTTTAGAGAAGTAAGTTCTTGTTTTATAGAGTCTATATTGTTTTTTGTATCTTGAACTAGTTGTTTTGGTGCTTTTTCTAAATATGAGCTATTACTAATTCGTTGTTCTAGGTTATGTAGGCTAGTCTCTCTTTCTTTTATCTTGGCGTCTAAGTTATTTGAATAATCTAATTTCGTCTTTTGATCGACAACTATTAAAGCAGGTTCCTCAAATGTCGTTAATTTTATACCCTCATATATTTTGTTATTAGTTATTTTGTTAATTCTGGCTAATTTGATCAGTAATTTGTTATGCATTTCATCTTGGCTGGAACTAGCAATATTCAATGTTTTCATCTTGAGCTTCAGATTATTAGATATATTACGTATTTCAATAACTTGATTTATTAGAGTGTCGAATTCTTTAGACTTAGAAGCATCAGCCTTGATGCCCTTTTTCAGAATTGTAATAGCGAGAATTGATTGTTTTGTATTGGCCATAAAAGATTGCCAAATTGCTTCAGTTAAAAAAGGAGCATAAGGGTGAAGCATTTGGAGGCATTTTTTTAACGTGTAACCTAGTACGGAGTCGTTCTGATGGACTTTTGATGCTTCAATGTACCAATCAGCAAAATCATCCCAAATAAAGTGATAGAGCTTCTCATAGGCCTCTCCGAATAAATAATTACCTAAGTCATTATCGATAGAATTTTGGACAGATTCTAATCGGTTTAAAATCCAGTTATCAGCGATGGATTCTGGTTCTGGCGTATCAATATCAATAGTTATTGCCTTGTCTTGGCAGAATCTTGCTATATTCCAGATTTTGTTACAAAAATTTCGGGCATCCTCTACTTTTCTGGTGTCATAACCCCTGTTAACTCCAGCAACTCTTCCGGCAATCATGCCCATTCTCAGAGCATCTGATCCATATTTATCTAATACTTCCATAGGATTAATTACATTACCTAAACTCTTACTCATCTTAGCGCCGTCTTCTGCTAAAACATAACCATGGATATAAACTTCTTTGAAAGGTATTTGACCAGTTTCATAAAGACTTAGCATAATCATCCGACTTACCCATGGGAAAAGAATTTCACCGCCTGTATCCATTAGGCTTAATGGATAAAAATCATTGAAATTTTGTCCGTTTGGAAAATCCAGTGCTACATATGGCCATGAGCTACTTGAAAACCAGGTATCAAATACGTCAGGATCACGTCTGAAGGTTTTGTTGTCTACTTCAATTAATTCCTGCCCTACTCTATCGCTAAAAATCCAATCATCAGGATTCTCTTCGTTTTGAAAAGCGGGAATTGGTATTCCCCATGAAATTTGACGACTAATATTCCAATCCCTTAACTGATTAAGATAACCAATTAACTGATTTCGTTTTGAGTCTGGGTAGAACTTAATCTTTTTATCTTCGAGGACTTTTATTGCTTCTTTTGCCAAGGGCTTCATATCTATAAACCACTGCTCTTTTAATAGTGGTTGAATGATGGTTTTACATTTATAACAGTGTCCAACACTATGTCTATAGTCCTCAGTTTTTGATAGTAGGCCTAAACTATCTATTGCTTCGACAACTTTTTTTCTGGCATGAACTACATCTAGCCCTCTAAAATCTTCGGGCATTTCATGAGTTATCTTACCAGTTAGATCAATTACAGTTATGAATGGTAAAGAATGTCTCTGAGCCGCTTCATAATCATTTGGGTCATGAGCAGGAGTAATTTTGACTGCTCCAGTTCCAAATTTAGGATCAACAAATTCATCAGCAATAATAGGCACTTCCCTACCTGTTATTGGTAACTTCACCGTCTTTCCTATTAATCCCTCGAATCTTTTATCTTTAGGGTTAACCGCTACAGCAGTGTCACCGAGTAAAGTTTCTGGTCTTGTCGTAGCTATTTTAATAAATTCCTTACTATTTGTGACAGGGTAATTTATATACCAAAGGTGCCCCTGCTCTTCCTTGAATTCAACCTCATAGTCAGCAAAGCCTGTGCCATGAAAAGTACAATAATTTACAAGTCTTTCACCCCTATAGATAAGGCCTTGGTCCCACATTTTCTTAAATCTTGAATAGGCTGAATCAACTACTTTTTTATCTAAACTAAAAATATTTGTTGACCAATCGAAACTACCACCAAATTTCTTCAAATTATTTTCGGTGTTGATCTTGTTCATTTGAACGAAATCGTAAATTAATGAATATAGTTCTTCTCTGTTAAAGTCGAATCGACTCTTGCCTTCTTTTTCGAGTTGTCTCTCGAAAACGACCTGAGTTTCAAATCCAGCATGATCAGTCCCGGGAATGAACAATACTTTCTCCCCTTTCATCCTGTGATACCTCATTGCAATATCATGAATAGCTAAAGTGTAAGCATGACCCATGTGAGGGTTACCGTTGGCATTATTTGGAGGTAGGACCATAGAGAAAGTCTTGCCCTTCCCTGACGGTTTAAAGCAACCAGATAGCTCCCATAAATCATAGATTTTTGCTTCATTGTCTTTAGGGTTATATACCTTCGGTAGATCCATGTTTCAATAATAACACCAGATAAGATATTTAACCAAGACACTAGTTCACGTGAACTTGCAAAATATCTTAATTACATCGATAAATTAGGCTCGATACCTAATTTTAAGGGATCGATATCTGGTTGTTTGAGCATTGCTTTATAACAACCCAGCGTAGCTATCATTGCTCCATTATCTGTACATAGCTTGAAATCGGGATATTGAAAGTTTGTTCGTAAACTGTTCGTTAATTGTCTTCTCAGTTCTGGACTGGCAGCCACACCTCCAGCAATAACAACCGTTTTTGGCTTAAATTCTTTTTCTGCCATTAATGTCTTATCAACCAACGTTTCTATTGAAGTATGCATGAAACTAGCCGCAATATCTGCCTTCTGAGCCTCATTTAATAGTCCAGCAAGCTCAAAAGAGGGGAATGTATATGTTTTACCAGCTTCGGATTGAGCAAGTCTTAGAACGGCTGTTTTAAGGCCAGAGAAGCTAAAATCATATTTGTTATCAAGTCTGGCTTTGGGTAGTTTATATTTTTCTGGGTTTCCATTTTTAGCTGCTTTTTCAATATTTGGACCACCAGGGTAGGGTAGAGCTAATATTTTTCCAACCTTATCGAATGCTTCTCCAATTGCATCATCAGAAGTTTGACCAAGCAATTCATAATCAAAATGATTCTTAAAGATAACTAGTTGACTATGGCCACCAGAAACAATTAGAGCTAAAATTGGAAATTCAGGTTGTTTTTTTGGAAAAATATACTGATCATCTTCTGATTCCGTTAAGAAATTGGCATAGACATGACCTTCCACATGATTGATTGGATAAAGGGGTAGGTTTTTAGAAATTGCCAAGCTTTTTGCAGTCTCAACACCAACTAGAAGACTTCCACCTAGACCAGCACCATAAGTAACTGCTATTCCATCTAATTGGCTCCAATCAAGTCTTGCTTTTGTCATAGTTTCTTCAATTACTGGAATTATCGATTCAATATGACTTCTTGCGGCTATTTCAGGGACAATACCACCATATTTAGCATGCTCATGCATACTTGTTGCAACCACATTAGAAATTAATTTTCTTCCATCTTCTACTATTGCTGCAGCTGTTTCGTCGCAACTTGTTTCAATGCCTAATATTTTCATTACATTAATAGTATACTTAATGTCATATGAGTTTTAGAAAATTTGTAAAATTATTCATACCAAAACAATTCTTTAAGAGGATAGAACCTTATGGACATCTATTGGAAGCATTCTTTTTTAATCTAATTAATGGTTTTCCAGCAAGAAAACTAAAAGTTATTGGCGTAACTGGTACTAACGGCAAGACAACCACTACGTTTCTAATCCACAGCATGCCCCATGAAGCTGGTTTTAAGGTTGGGCTAAACACAACCGTAGCTTATGGATCTGGTTTAGATATTAAGTCTCAAATGCATCACATGACATCAGTTCCTGTACCAGAGTTTATGCGCAGACTTAAGGAATTTAACAGGGCAGGGATTGAGTATTTAGTTCTTGAGACGACTTCACAAGCAATGGCTCAAAATAGAGTTTGGGGAGTTAAGTATTATTTGTCAGTTATGACTAATCTTACACATGAACATCTTGACTATCATGGAAGTTTTGAGAATTACAGAAGCGCTAAGGTAAAAATGTTTCAATGGACTAACAAAAACATAAATGGGCTAAGGGCAGGGATAGTTAATGCAGATGACGAGAATGCTAAATACTTTTCTGAAGCAGTATCTCATCCTTTGACCTATGGAGTGAAGAAAGGTGATATTCGTGCTAAAAATATCGAATTATCCTCAATGGGTGTGAGCTATGAAGCTGCCTTAAAAGGTGTTAGTTACAATATTAAGTGTAAATTAAGCGGTACATTTAATGTATATAATTCTCTTGCAGCTGTTGGATGTGGGGTTCTCCTGGGACTCAATAAAAACCAGATAGAACAGGGGATAGCCGCGCTTGAAAGTGTCGAAGGTAGAATGACAACCATTAACGAAGGGCAAAAATACTCTGTTATTGTAGACTATGCTCATACCCCAGATAGTTTTGAGAAGTTATTGTCTGAGCTAAGACCAGTCGTTAAAGGCAAGCTCATTGTAATGTTTGGCTCAGCTGGTAGAAGAGACGAAGCAAAGCGAGCAATTCAAGGTAAAATAGCCGGTAAATATGCGGACCAGGTGGTTTTAACAGAAGAAGACGACAGAGACATTGACGGTAATGAAATATTGAATCAAATTGCAGAGGGCTGTGAGTCTCAGGGTAAAATTAGAGACAAGGATTTGTATTTAATTTTAGATCGAACTAAGGCTATAAACTATACTCTTAGACTAGCTAGATCATCTGATGATATGGTTCTACTACTTGGCAAGGGGCATGAGAAGACAATCGAAAGAGCTGACGGTGAACATCCCTGGAATGAAATTGAAGTCGCTCACAATGAACTTAAGAATACGCTAGACCAATAACCATAAGGCAATTATACCTTGACTACAAGTAGTTAATTCAATGGAGATATGGAAAGCATGTTTGGAGTCTAGTGCATCAGGCATATACCATGGCACAGAATCAAAGCAAGCAATTGCTTTGATGAGGGCACATAGCCAAGGTGCAAGTGCAACTGAGCTAAGCCAATTGGTAAAAGAACAAAGACATTCAGGTGCTTCTGCCGGACTGATGATGGCATATATAAAGCACTTTTATAAAGATGGCGATAGCTTAGTAGACTTGCTGTAAAGCATTAAGCGAAGCGCTATTTATTTTATTAATCATATGCTTGTATTCAAGGTATAAGTGCCAACCACAAGCCAACTATCCCTTGACAACATGTATAAAGGGGTGTAAACTTGAAGTATGAGATACACCATCAAAACATTCAACGAAAAGTTCCCTAATGATGATGCCTGTTTATACTATTTATTTGAGCAAACATATGGGAATATGACTACTTGCCCTCACTGTGGTGTTACAGAACCTAGTTATTACCGAGTTAAGAATCGTAAATGCTTTGAGTGTAAAGATTGTGGTAATCAAATACATCCACTAGCTAATACAATCTTCCATAAATCATCTACTCCACTACGTAGTTGGTTTTATATAATCTATCTATTCTCAGTAGCTAAGAATGGTGTATCAGCTAAAGAGGTAGAAAGACATTTAGGTGTTACATATAAGTGTGCTTGGCGAATAGCTAAACAAGTCCGAGAACTAATGAATCAAGAAACTGGTAGACTGACTGGAACTGTTGAAACAGATGAAACATATATATAGTGGACGTAAACGCGGTAAAGATATTACCTTTCAAGACAAAGAGATTGTCTTTGGTATGGTTGAACGTGGTGGAAAAATTAAAGCAGCTCACGTTCCAAGTGCTGGAGCTAGAGTTCTACTACCAAGACTTAAGGAAAGTATTGCTGACGGAACAACTATCTATAGTGATCAGGCTAGAGTCTACAGCACACTAAAGAAATTAGGTTATTTACACGATAGTGTTAATCACAGTGCTGGTGAATATGGTAGAGGCATAGTTCATACTAATACTATTGAAGGATTTTGGGGACAACTAAAGCGCTCTATTGATGGAACTTATCACTGTATTAGCCCTAAATATCTTCAGTCTTACGTGAATGAGTTCGTTTATCGCTATAACTATCGCTTGCAACCTGTTTTCCCTGTTTTGATCGCTTCGGCTGCGCGGCGCGTGCGATAGCGTCTTCAAAGTCTTGTTCAGCTTTAGGATTAACCTGATCTGCTGGTAGTTTATCTATAAATGCTTGGCGCTCTTCGTCAGTTAAAGGTTTCTTTTTAGTCATATGTTAAGTGTACATTAACAGACTAAATCATATAAGTTATATACCATAAAAGGCTAATAACGGTATTAACGTTTGTTACACCACTTAACAGATATAAAACTTCCTTTTTATTCTCCTTCACTATATATACATATAGGCAAAAAAGAATAAGAACAAAAATAATACCAACAGCATTTAACGAGAATTATTATAATAAAAAAGAGTAAATTAAATTTCATTATAAACCCTTTTAAATATAGTTTTTGGTACAATACTAATGTGTCAAAAATAAAAATAAATCTACAGAATATAATAGCTATAATTGTTATACTTTTAATTACAATTTTCGGAGTAAAGACCCTCATATCTAGTCATGCCCAATCTCCCTATGCTTCGACGAATGCAGCATCGGGAACTATAACTAGTCCTGCAACCGTTCAAATAGATAGCAGTGCTAGTAGTGGTAAATCAGTACAATTTGGTCTTCCTTTAATAAAGCCACTAATTCCAGTATCTGGAATTTATCTCGGAGCTTGGACACACCCTAGCGTAAGTGGAGTAGCTAATATTGATAGTTTTACGACCAATTTAACTAATTTTAATAATTCAATTAGTAGCAGTAATAGAAAACTAGATATTGCACATATTTTTAGTACTTGCTGGACTACACCTGCACCTATAAGTAATATGAATACCGTGAGTAGTGATGGCGGGATGCCGCTAGTAGATTGGGGTCCATTACCAACAGCAATATCAAATCCAAACTGTTCCTCTACAGCCACATTATCCCCTTCGTCTTACGAACAAATAGCAAATGGTTCCCAAGATTCAGTCATAAAAACCTACGCAGATGCACTTAAAGCATATAATAAACCCGTTTTCCTAAGATGGGATTGGGAGATGAATCTTAAAGACCCTACCCATACCGGGCTTGGTACATCTTCTGAATTTATTGCTGCTTGGCAGCATATATATAATTTATTTCAATCAGATGGTGCAGCTAATGTTGCCTTTGTTTGGTGTCCTGGATTAAGTGGTGGTTTAAGTGGATTTAGTACGTGGTACCCTGGAGATCAGTACGTTGACTGGATTGCTATAGATGGCTATGATCATCACCAACTAGGTGCAGCAACATTTACAAGTAATTTTGGAGGTACAGGAGGCTGGTATGAAACATGGAGTAGTCATAATAAACCGTTAATGATAGCGGAAAATGGGGCTGACTCTACTATTTCGGGAGGTACGATAGACGGAAATGTAGCCGAGCAGGCTACATATTTACAAGGCGTACAGTCAGATCTTGACAGTGGAAATTATTCAGATATTAAAGCGTGGGTTTATTTTGACTCACTGGGTACTAGTGGTGACTGGACATTAGGTGGTATTGGCCTTAATCAATTCATAAATATAGCTAGTGACCCTAATTTTCAACCAAAGTTTTAAAAATAATATACAAATAATTTAATGTATCCACTTTGCCTTTAAAGATAAGCAAAGTTATAATCTATCTGATATATGGTAACAATAACGAAACATGAAAAAGGCTTTGGTCTTATAGAAACAATAATAGTTCTAATTATTGTTATGACTCTTGGGGTAGTTGGATATGTTATCTACAAACATCATCAGCAGACAACAGTTTCCATTAAAAATGCGGTAAACAGTAGCACCTTACAACCCCCGCGTATTCCAACTTTCGGAGCATATTTAGGGGCATGGCCAAATCCTAGCCCAGATGGTCAAAAAACTAAACCGAATGTCGAAAAACAGCTGCCAATCTTAAACCAGACAATCGGTCGTCAACTAAAAATTGAGCATCTATTTACTGGTTGGTCAGTACCTGCACCAGTAAGTGAGATTAACTTTATTAATCAAAACGGCGGAATGACTTTAGTCGATTGGGGTCCAGCAAATTATGCAACTATTTCTGGTGGCTCTGATGATTCTGTTATTAATAACTATGCAAATGCACTAAAAAGTTATGGTAAACCCGTTTTCCTAAGATGGGATTGGGAGATGAATTTAAAAGATCCATCACACGTAAATGAAGGTAGTTCTATTGAATTTATTGCTGCTTGGCAACACATTTATGAATTATTTCAAAAAGATGGAGCAACAAACGTAACTTTTGTTTGGTGTCCAGGAATCAGTGGTGGATTAAGTCGTTTTAGTAGTTGGTATCCTGGTAGTCAGTATGTAAATTGGATTGCAGTAGATGGTTATGACCATCATGCACTTGGTGCTGCTGGTTTTTCAAATATATTCGGTGCTTGGTATGATCAATATTCATCCTATAAAAAACCCCTTATGATAGCAGAAACAGGTGCTCAGGCTGTTGATCAGGCAGCATATTTACAAGGACTTGAGTCATCAGTACAGCAATATACTGGAATAAAGGCTGTGGTCTATTTCGATTCTACAGGTACATCTGGTCAGTGGACTCTTACGGGAACAGGGCTAACTCAATTCACTCAAATGGCTCAAAGTTCGTATTTCAACCCCAATGAATAAACTTTATTCATAATACATGTCGTAAGGGTATACTCTCGAACCACAAATATTGACATATGTTAAAATGTGTTATATGACAATTGAACAAATCAAGGCAATAAATATTCCACCAAATATTCATGAAAGACCTATAATGGAATCTCTTCTAGAGGCTAGTGGTATTTCAGATAAATCCGACTCTTCAAAGTTTAATTTGGCACATATAGCTATCATGGCCAGTAAACTTGATCATAAATGGTTCGTTTTTGCCATTGATCCTGCTAATTTAGCAGAAGATTCTGATAAATCCTTAGGTAGCTTCAAAGAAGATGGAGAACTAAGCAATATAGAAATACTGGAAACTGCAGAAGATTGGTTAAGGAATTCAGATTCAATTGACTTTATTCCAGGAAAAATTATTACACTTAATAACGAATCAGATCCTGATTTTTCAATTGGGCATATTTTGCTTCGAGCAAAAACTAATAATAGCTAAAAAGTATTTATTTAATTGTGCCTAAGTTCTTAATTCAAGTGTTAAACATTTAACACCACCGCCACTCTTTTGATATTCACTTATGGGAACAGTAAAAACATTCATTCCTTTTTTCTGGTATTTTTCTATTAAACCATAGGCTTTGTCTGATAAAACTATATTTTTGCCATCGCTCATTGCGTTTAGCCCATAAGCCAACGTATCTTCATCGCTAGACTCTATGACATTTGGGACTATTTCATGTATTCTTTTGATGCTCTTTTCAGTAAAAGCACCTGGCCAAATCGCGACAGTTTCATTGTCAACAATAGTTAGGCAAGTATCAAGATGATAGAATCTAGCATCTGCAAGCTGTAAGGAGACTAGCTTAATTCCGAAAAAATCTCTTAGCTCATTGTGACAAGCTTGATCGCTCCTCCATGGGAAACCAGCAAATAGAATGTCGTTCCAAAGCAGTGCGTCGCCTTCACCCTCAAAGTCATACTTTGGCTCTAAGATTTCAGTATATCCATTATCTTCGAACCATTTTCTAAAATATTTTGTTTCAGGTTGACGATCAGGAGCTCTGAATGTTGGTAGAGCAACCTTACCGTTAATAACTAATGCACCATTGGCGGTAAAGACCATATCAGGTAAATTTTTTATTGGATCGATTAGTTTCAGATTCCAGCCTAGCTTATTTTTGTATATATCATAGAGCTTATTCCACTGTTCTAATGCTATATTGCTTTTTACTTGGTTATCAGTATTCATCCAAGGGTTTATTTCATATTCTATATCGAAATAATCTGGTCGGCAGAGCAAAATACTTTTAGACATTAAAACTCATTATAACAAAAACCAAATTATTATTTTTAATATTAGGATGTTTCTTGACGATAGAAGTAAATTTGATTATATTATAGAGACAAGTTAGCACTCTAAGCATTAAAGTGCTAGTGAATAAAAATTAATTGGAGGTAAATCTTATTATGAAAACCAAATTACAGCCATTGGCAGATTATGTTGTTGCTAAAATAGATGATCCAGCTACTAAAACTGCAAGCGGCATACTATTACCAGAAAGTTCTGCCGAAAAATCTCAAGTTGCAAAGGTATTAGCAATAGGCAAGGATGTTAAGCGAGTTAAGATTGACGATCAAATTATCCAAAAAGGTTATAGCTCTACAGAAGTTACGGTTTCTGGCGAAGATTATATTCTAATAAAAGAAGAAGACATTATTGCAACAGTTAATTAATCTAAGAAGGGAATTTTATTTAAATGGCAAAAAAAGTATTTTATGATGACGACGCTCGCAAAAGAGTTTTAGAGGGTGCAAAAATTTTATATGACGCAGTTAAAACAACAATGGGACCGAAGGGACGTAATGTCGTAATTAATAAAAGTTATGGAGCACCTACTATCACTCATGATGGAGTCACTGTTGCTAAGGCAGTCGATTTACCAGAAACAGATGATGAAAACTTAGGTCAAAAAGTTGGCGCTGAACTTATTAAGCAAGCCGCGAGCAAAATGAACGATGTTGCTGGCGATGGAACGACAACAGTTACCGTTCTAACATATCAGATACTCAATGAGGCCAACAAACTCATAGCAGCTGGCCACAATCCCATGTTGTTAAGAAAAGGCCTTGAGGCAGCTTCAAAAGACGTCATTGCTAAACTATCCAGCATGAGCGAAGCAGTCGTTGGCAAAAAGGGTAGGGTTGCCGAGGTGGCGACTATTTCCGCTGGTGATTCTGAAATTGGAAAACTTATAGCAGACGTTATCGATAAGGTTGGTAAGGACGGTGTTGTAACGGTAGAAGAGGGACAAGGCCTTAAGCTCGAAAGTGAAGTTGTTGAAGGCTTTACTTTTCAAAGAGGTTTTATTAGTCCATATATGGTCACTGATGCAGCCCGCATGGAAGCAATTTATAATAAGCCATCAATTCTAATCACAGATAGGAAAATTTCTTCCGTACAAGAAATTTTGCCAATATTAGAAAAAATGGCTCAAGCTGGCAAAAAAGATCTAGTTATTATTGCTGAAGATGTTGAAGGTGAAGCACTTGGAACATTAGTTCTCAATCGGCTAAAAGGTGTATTTAATACAGTTGCCATAAAAGCACCTGAATTTGGCGAAAGACGAAAAGATGTTCTTGAAGACATTGCAGTATTAACAGGAGCAACTGTTATTAGCGAAGATTTAGGTCATAATTTTGAAACAGTTGAACTTGATATGCTTGGTAATTCTAGAAAAGTTATAGTAACCAAGGAAGACACGACTATTATTGAAGGTGCTGGTAAGTCTAGCATTCAAAAAGATAGAATTAATCAGATAAATGCTCAAATTAAGTCTTCTACTAGTGAATATGATAAAGAAAGTCTCACAAAAAGACGAGCTGCAATGTCAGGTAGAGTTGCTGTTATTAAAGTTGGTGGTGCAACTGAGACAGAAATTGAAGAAAAGAAGTTCCGAGTTGATGATGCCGTAGCTTCTGTTAAAGCTGCGCTTGATGAAGGTATAGTTGCAGGTGGTGGAGTTACCTTGATTAACCTAGCATCAACCATTAAACACTCCGGCAATGATTCAGAATCAATTGGTTCTCAAATTCTTCAAAATGCTTTAGAACAACCATTTAGAATATTACTTTCAAACTCTGGAATTAATCCCGATGAATGGTTACCACAAGTAAAAAAAGCAAAAACCGGCATGGGAATTGACGTTAATAATCCAACTAAATTGGTCGATCTTAAATCTAATGGTGTAATCGATCCTGCTAGGGTTACTAAAGAAGCAATTCAGAATTCTGTCAGTATCGCTGGAACATCAATGACTATGGGCGCGTTAATAGTAGATATTCCCGAAAAGAAAGAAACAACTCCACAAATGCCAAGCGGTATGGGTGGAATGGATTATTAAACTAAATAGATATTTTATTTATTATTAGTAGCTTTTTGAGTGAAATAATTAATTTCATTAACAACATCTAAGAGTGCCTGAGCTTTTTCTTTTTCATCTTCAATAGATTGAGCAGATTCATAAGCTAATGGAATCATGGTCTGATCATCAGATGCTTGAATCATCATCATGAGAGTATGAAATTTTTCTTCGGGCGATTGATCTAATTTATCTACAAGAGGATTTAATTTTTCTAGAGCCTCCTGTTTGATGTTCAATAGTTCGCTATTGTCTAAGTTGTCAGCATCATCTGAGCTTGAGTTGTTTTCTTTTGAAGTAATTTCTTCTTCTGATTCTTTGACTGGGGTAACAGTTAAACTGAGATCATTATCTAAATTCTCATCATTATCCAATAATGGTGGTGCTGTTACGCTTTCTGTATCTTTGCTTGATGCCATCACGGGCATTGAATCAATTGTTGGACTTTGAGTAACTTGAGGAACTGTCATTATTTCATCAGTACTTGGAGGAAGGGGAGGGCCATAGGTTATCGGTTGAGGAACCGTGGTTAATTGAGGTTGAGGATTTTGAGTCGGATTTAGGTATTGACCACCCTTACTAACTATTTGACTATTATCTTGCGGCGCCATTACTGGTTGTGCAGCAGTTGCTTGATTATCTCTTCCGAACATCCTACCCCCTAGTTTTTGAAATATATACTATAATTAAAGTACATTATATAGATAATACCAAATTAAAAACATAAAAGGAAAGGTATAACATGATTGATGACCTAAAATTTATTAACGAGAAAGATGCTCAAGATACTCTTGGAACTGCTGCTAAACAGGGTCAGCAACTTGAAATTCACTATGATTTTCAAGTTAAAGCAAAATCTTTTGATAATATTGTTTTGTCTGGAATGGGTGGATCAGCATTGGCCGCAATGGTTGCTCAAAGCTGGCCTGGATTTAATATTCCGTTTATAATTTCTCGCGGTTATTCAATCCCAAAATTTGTTGACTCAAAAACTCTCTTCTTTGCTTCAAGTTATTCTGGTAATACCGAAGAGACTCTCTCGGCTATTAAATTAGCTGAATCGACGGGTGCCGAAATTGTTGTTATAGCTTCTGGAGGAAAACTCAAAGATATAGCCGAGTCAAATCATTATCCAATCGCCATTTTGCCTTCAGGTCTACAACCTAGACATGCAGTTTTATATGGACTTAAAGCTATTTTGCAATTTACTGATCAGTTTGAAATTACTAACAATAAAGCTACGGAGTTAGCTTCTAAGTCTGGTTATATAAAATCTATAGTAGAAGCATGGAAACCTGAAATATTGAGTAAAGATAATCTTGCTAAACAGATTGCCTTAGAACTTATGGGTAAATCTATTGTTGTTTATGCAGGCCCTTTATTGTACCCAATTGCGTATAAGTGGAAAATAAGTTTCAATGAAAATGCAAAACATATAGCG